>DHYQ01000113.1:0-3355 GCA_002414205.1 Gallionellaceae bacterium UBA5126
GGCTGAGCAAGGCACGCATCGCGCCTTCTTCAGCCGCAACCAAGCCTTTTTCGGTAATCAATCCGGTGACCAGTCGCGCCGGGGTAACGTCAAAGCCGTAATTGGCGGCTTGGCAACCTTCCGGGGTAATGCGCACGGCGCTGCATTCGCCCAGTTCGTTCTGGCCAATCATGTGGGTTACTTCGTGTGCCGGGCGCTGTTCGATGGGAATTTCCGCCACGCCATCCTGCAAGCTCCAGTCGATGGTGGAGGTGGGCAGGGCGACGTAGAACGGCACTTGATTGTCATGCGCCGCCAGGGCCTTGAGATAAGTGCCGATTTTGTTGCACACGTCGCCGCGCGCGGTGGCGCGGTCGCAGCCGACAATGACCAAATCGACCATGCCGTGTTGCATCAAATGCCCGCCAGCATTATCAACGATCAAGGTGTGCGGAATGCCCTGCTGCCCCAATTCCCAAGCGGTCAGGCTTGCCCCCTGATTGCGTGGGCGGGTTTCATCTACCCAGACGTGCAGCGGAATGCCGGCGGTTTGTGCCGCATACAGTGGTGCCAGCGCGGTGCCCCAATCCACAGTGGCCAACCAGCCGGCGTTGCAATGGGTCAGCACCTGCACCGGTTGTCCGGTGCGTTGGTAAATTTCTTGCAGCAGCGGCAGGCCGTGCTGGCCGATGGCCTGATTCATGGCGACATCTTCTTCCGCCATGCGCCCGGCTTCAGCCCAGGCGGCGGCGGCGCGTTGCTCCTCCGGCAGTGGCAGTAAATGAGCCTGCATACGATCCAGTGCCCAGCGCAGATTGACGGCGGTGGGGCGGGTTTTCAGCAGCACGTTGTAGCTGGCCAGCAGCGCAGCATCCGAGGCGTGATGTCGCAGCGACAGTGCCAGACCATACGCTGCTGTCACGCCTATCAGCGGCGCGCCGCGCACGTGCATGTTGCGAATCGCCCGTTCCGCGTCGCGCAGGTTTTGCAGGCGCTGTACCAAAAATAAATGCGGCAAGCGTGTTTGGTCGATGATTTCAACTGTCTGGCCATCGGCGCTGGGCCACAGACTGCGGCAGGGTTTTCCGTTGACTTGCATGTGCGCTCCTAATCACCGGCGAATTCGCACAAGGCGAACACCTTGTGGCCGTGTTTTTCCAGCCGTGCGTGCCCGCCTACGTCTGGCAAATCCACGATGAAGCAGCATTCCACCACTTGCCCACCCATGTCGGCAATCAGCTTGCAGGCTGCTTTTGCCGTGCCGCCGGTAGCAATCAAATCATCCACCAGCAAAATTCGCTCGCCGGGTTGAATGGCATCGACGTGGATTTCAATGCGGTCGCGGCCATATTCCAGGTCGTAATCCTGGCCGACGGTGGCGGCGGGTAATTTGCCCTTTTTCCGAATCGGCACAAACCCTACGCCCAAGGTATAAGCCAGCGGTGCGCCGACAATAAATCCACGCGATTCTATGCCCGCCACTTTGTCGATTTTGACGTGCTGATAGCGGTGCATCAGCTCCTGCACGGTGCTGCGCAGCCCAATCGGGTCTTTCAGCAGCGTGGTGATGTCGCGGAACATGATGCCCTGATGCGGGTAATGCGGAATGGTGCGAATGCGGGATTTGATTGGCATGGCAGCGCCCCTGAAATAAACAAGGGCGCGAGTATCGCCCAGAATGACAGTAGGGGCTAGAGGTTGCGCGATGAAAATGCAGCGGGGGCATTGCGCCCCCGTATTGACCTTATTCCAAGCTGGCGTGCTGCTGTTGCCACTCGGAACGATGGCTGGCCGGGCTGACTTGCACGGCGGTCACCTTATATTCCGGGCAATTCGTGGCCCAGTCGGAATGCTCGGTGGTAATCACGTTGGCCCCGGAATCGGGGAAGTGGAAGGTGGTATAGACCACGCCGGGCTGCATGCGTTGTGAAATGCGGGCGGGCAGGGCGGTTTCTCCGGCGCGGCTGTGGATGTTGACCAGCATGCCATCCTGAATGCCGCGCTCGGCGGCGTCTTCGGGGTGAATTTCCAGCCAGTCCTGATCGTGCCAGGCCACATTGTCGGTGCGGCGGGTCTGCGCGCCGACGTTGTATTGCGACAGAATGCGCCCGGTGGTGAGAATCAGCGGGAACTTCGGCGTCACTTTTTCCTGCGTCGGCACGTATTGCGTCAGGATGAACTTGCCGCGTCCGCGCACGAAATGTTCGACGTGCATCAGCGGGGTGCCTTCGGGCGCCTCGGTATTGCAAGGCCACTGAACACTGCCAAGTTGATCCAGCTTGTCGTAATTCACGCCTTGGAAAACTGGCGTCAGGCGAGCGATTTCATCCATGATTTCAGAAGGATGGGCGTAGTACATCGGGTAGCCGAGGTGGCGGGCAAACTGGATGGTCACTTGCCAGTCGGCGAATCCGGCCAAGGGCGGCATCACTTGCCGCACGCGTGAAATGCGCCGCTCGGCATTGGTAAAGGTACCGTCCTTTTCCAAAAAACTCGCGCCGGGGAAAAAGATGTGGGCGTAGCGCGCGGTTTCATTGAGGAAAATGTCCTGCACAATCAGGCAGTCCAGCGCCTCCAGCGCTGCGGTGACGTGCTGGGTGTCCGGGTCGGACTGGGCGATGTCCTCGCCTTGGCAATACAATCCTTTGAAGCTGCCGTCCAGTGCGGCATGCAACATATTGGGTAGGCGCAGACCGGGTTCCGGCTGAATGACCACGTTCCACTCGCGTTCAAAACTATGGCGGGTCGGGCCGTCTGAAACATGCCGATAGCCGGGCAAATCGTGCGGGAAGGAGCCGATGTCACAGGAGCCTTGCACATTATTTTGCCCGCGCAGCGGATTCACGCCCACGCCGGGACGACCGACGTTGCCAGTGGCCATGGCCAAATTGGCAATGGCAATCACGGCGGTGGAGCCTTGCGCGTGTTCGGTGACGCCTAGTCCGTAGTAAATCGCCGCATTGCCGCCGGTGGCGTACAAGCGTGCCGCCGCACGAATTTGCTCGGCGGGCACGCCGGTGACGGCTGCCATGGCTTCAGGCGAATTTTCCGCCTGAGCCACAAAGTCACGCCAAGGTTGGAAATTTTCGCAGCGGGTGTCGATAAAGGCTTGATTCAGCAGGTTTTCTGTCACAATCACATGCGCCAGCGCGGTGAGCATGGCGACGTTGGTGCCGGGGCGCAGCGGCAGGTGGTACTCGGCACGGATATGCGGCGATTGCACCAGCTCGATTTTGCGCGGGTCAATGACGATGAGTTTGGCTCCGGCGCGCAGGCGTTTTTTCAGGCGCGAGGCAAACACCGGATGGGCGTCGGTGGGGTTGGCCCCGATGACCAGCACCACATCGGCTTGCTCCACTGAAGCGAAGTCTTGCGT
>DHYQ01000113.1:3446-8227 GCA_002414205.1 Gallionellaceae bacterium UBA5126
CAGACGCGGGCGCAGGTATCGACGTTGTTGTTGCCGAAAGCGGCGCGCACCAGTTTTTGTACCAGATAGCCCTCTTCATTGGTGCAACGTGAGGACACAATGCCGCCGACGGCATCGCGACCATATTTTTCTTGAATGGCCTTGAAGCGGGTCGCCGCATAACGGAAGGCTTCGTCCCATTCCACTTCTTGCCAAGGGTCGGTAATTTTTTCCCGAATCATCGGTTTACGCACCCGGTCGGGGTGGGTGGCATAGCCCCAGGCGAAACGCCCCTTGACGCAAGCGTGCCCAGCGTTGGCCTTGCCGTTTTGATAGGGCGTCATGCGAACCACTTCGGTGCCCTGCATTTCGGCGGTCAGCGCACAACCGACCCCACAATAGGCGCAGGTGGTGACGACCTTGTGCGTCGCTTGACCGAGGCTAATCACGGATTTTTCCTGTAAGGAAGCGGTCGGACAGTTGTCCACACAGGCCCCGCAGGAGACACATTCCGACGCCAGAAAATTTTCTCCGGCGGTCTTGATGTGGGCCGCAAAACCACGCCCTTCTACCGTTAGCGCAAAGCTGCCCTGGATTTCTTCGCAAGCGCGCACGCAGCGCTGGCAGACGATGCACTTGCTGGGGTCGAAGGTAAAGTAAGGATTGGAGGTGTCTTGAGGCGCCGTCAGATGCGTTGCGCCTTGATAGCGAATTTCCCTGACGCCTAATTGCCCGGCGACATGTTGCAATTCACAATCGCCGTTTGCGGCACAGGTCAGGCAATCCAGTGGATGATCGGATAGATATAACTCCATGACACCCCGGCGCAACTTGCGCAACGCGGAGGATTGCGTTGTCACACGCATACCATCTTCGGCAGGCGTCGTGCAGGCGGCGGGATAGCCGCGCCGCCCGACGATTTCCACCACGCACAAACGGCAGGAGCCAAACGATTGTAATTTATCGGTGGCGCACAGGCGGGGAATCTCAATGTCGTGACTGAGTGCCGCGCGTAGCAGCGAGGTTCCGGCGGGCACACTGACACGCTGGCCATCGATTTCCAGTGTGAGCATTTTGGCCGAAGGTGAGGCTGGGGTACCTAAATCGTGGGTGTCGCAACACATGACAGTCTCCTGGGCAAGTGGCATTCGCAATCGGACCGGGCTAAACGGGCGGGAAATGAGCCCCTAGTCCAAGGCTCGCCTTACGGTTATACTTCGCCCCCGCAAAAAACCTGCGGGTACATAACAATAATTGGAATTATACAGGGATGGCGGACAGGGAAGTGGATCAACAGCTTGTCGAGCGCGTACAACGCGGCGACAAAAATGCCTTCAATCTACTGGTTGCAAAATACCAGCGCAGATTGGGGCGCCTTATTTCGCGTTTCGTGCGCGATGAGGCTGAAGCTGAAGATGTCACGCAAGATGCGTTCATCAAAGCGTATCGCGCCTTGCCCGGCTTTCGAGGAGAAAGTGCGTTTTATACCTGGTTGTATCGTATTGGCATCAATACGGCCAAAAATCATTTGCTGACCACAAAGCGTCGTCCAAGCACAATTTCGGATTTTGACGCCGAGGAATCAGAAAATTTTGAGGAAGCCTCGCTTTTGCGAGAAGTTTCTACACCAGAAAATGAACTCATGAGCAAACAAGTTGTCAACGTGGTTCAAGAATCGTTGCAGCAGTTGCCGGAAGATTTACGCAGCGCCCTGACGTTGCGGGAAATTGAAGGCCTGAGTTATGAAGAAATCGCAGAAGTGATGAATTGTCCCATTGGTACGGTACGTTCGCGGATATTTCGCGCGCGTGAAGCCATTGCGGAGAATTTGCGCCCCCTGTTGGAAACCAGTAAAGGTAATCGGTGGTAAAGCATGAATAACAAAATTTCGGCATTGATGGATGGTGAGCTGTTTGAGGATGAGGCAGAGGCCTTGTTGGACGAACTGCAACATACACCAGAAGCAAGACGCGACTGGGTGATGTATCACTTGATTGGAGATGCCTTGCGTCAGCCAGAATACATACACCGGGATTTGAGTGCGCGCGTGGCCGAGAGCATGAGCACCGAACCGACTATTTTTGTACCACGTACACGTGCCATGAAGCAGCGCACGCGTGTGTTTGCCTTGTCGGCGGCGGCTTCGGTATTGGCGGTTGGTGTGGTGATCTGGATGTCGGCGCAGGTCGAAGGTGATTACAGCCCCACACCTTTGGTGATGCAGCAGGTGCCGGTACGCGCGGCGAGTTGGAATGCTTCCCATCCGTTCAATGATTATCTCAATGCGCACCAGGAGAACTCTCCACGCGCCTCCCTGAATGGTGCCACCGCCTTGCACCGTGCCAATGACACACAAGATGGAACTTGCCGATGAGGTTTAAGTGGTTGCTGGCTTGCGGAGCGTTATTGGCGCAAACCGCTTTGGCTGCCGAGCCTGTCTCCCAAGCATGGTTGAAGACCATGGCGTTTGCCAAGCGGCAGATGGATTATTCAGGGGTCTTTGCCTACCGCTATGACGATCATGTCGAGCAAACGCGCATTACTCACTTGTTAGCCAGTGACGGTGAGTATGAAAAACTGGAAGTGTTGGATGGCTCGCAGCGCGAAGTGATTCGGCATCATGGGGTGACTTGGTGGTATCGCAACCATCAATTGCAACAGCAGACGACACAACCACACGGGCATTTTCCCGTCCTGTTGCCCGACCAACTGTCGGCGCTGAATAAAAATTACCAGATTAAAGAGATTGGTCACGATAAAGTGGCCGGTTTTGATGCCCAAGTTTTGTTGTTCGTGCCGAATGATCGCCTGCGTTATGTACAGAAAATGTGGGTACATAGTGACACGGGCTTATTGCTGAAAATGGCCGTGCTGAATGAGCGCAATCAGTTGGTTGAACAGTACGCCTTCACGCAATTGCAGATTGGCGGCAATATTGATCGCGGCTGGATTGCGACGCAATCCGCCGTGGCACAGGCTAATCCACCCGCCATTCCGAATGAAGCGCCCGTCAAGAGTGGTTGGGGAGTAGATGCTGTTCCGGCTGGTTTTAGTAAAACCAAGGAAGTGTTGCGCCAGATGACGCACAAGCATGCGCCGGTGACACAATTGGTGTATTCCGATGGTTTGACGGCTATCTCGGTCTTTATTGAACCGAGTGACGGTGATGAGGATGATGTCGAAAATTTGACCTGTCGCGGTGCCGCCTGTTTGTATCACAAGGTCATCGGGCGCAACCTGTATACCGTGGTGGGCGAAGTGCCACCGAAGACCATCATCAAAGTGCTGGACTCCATTCGTTATAACGGGAATAAATAATCATGCTGGAAACGCGCGTCATTGTGATGCAGACCGAGCCCGGCGTGGCTTGGGTACAGGCTGTGCAGGGCGGGAGTTGCGATGCTTGCCAAGGCAAGGGTTGTAGTAGCAGCAAGTTAGGGCAACTGTTTTGTAGCAAACCCCGGCAATTCGAGGTCGATAATCCGATCGCAGCGCAAGTCGGTGAGGAAGTGCTGGTTGGGGTGGCTGAAGGGACGGTCTTGTACGGGATTGCCATGCTGTATGTTTTGCCGTTGGCGCTGCTGCTGTTGGGCGGCGGCATTGGGCAATTTTGGCTGGGTTCGGACGGTGCAGCCGCGTTAGGCGCGCTGTTGGGAGCAGGTAGCGGATTTGTGTTGGCCCGTTGGGTGGCACGTCGTCGTCGGGGACAGGCGACAGCCTGCATATTACGCAGGGTATAACAGTCCCGAAAAACACGCTACGGCGTGTTTGTTTTTTGAGTCTATTCTTTTTATAACCTTGATTCAGTGTTCATTTATCCCAAGAAAGGAATACATCATGTTTAGAAAATTGAACTCGTGGCTCGTCTTCTTGAGCTGGTTGGTTTTCTTGAGTACGGCACAAGCCAAAGAATTGCCGGACTTTGCCACACTGGTCGAGCGGCATGGTGCCGCTGTGGTGAATATCAGTACCACACAAGTCGTCCACAATTCCATGGGGCTGCCCGGCATGGGCGAGGGGGATCCTTTTCTGGAGTTTTTTCGCCGTTTTTCGCCGCAAATGCCGCGTGAGCGCCCCGCTCAATCCTTGGGTTCCGGTTTTTTGATTAGTACCGATGGTTATATTTTGACCAATGCGCATGTGGTGGAAAGTGCTGACCGCATCACGGTGCGCCTGACGGACAAGCGAGAGTTTGTCGCCAAAATTATCGGTGCCGACAAACGCACCGATGTTGCGCTGTTAAAAATTGATGCCACTGCGTTGCCCAAGTTGGATGCTGGCGATCCCGGCAAATTAAAGGTCGGCGAATGGGTGGTGGCCATCGGCTCGCCCTTTGGTTTTGACAACAGCGTGACGGCGGGTATTGTCAGCGCTAAAGGACGCACCTTACCCAATGACAGCATCGTGCCGTTCATTCAGACCGATGTGGCGGTGAATCCGGGCAATTCCGGTGGGCCGCTATTCAATATGAGTGGGGAAGTGATCGGCATCAATTCGCAAATTTATACCCGCTCCGGTGGCTCCATGGGGTTGTCGTTTGCCATTCCGATTGATGTGGCGATACAGGTGGCAGACCAATTGCGCAAAACCGGCAAGGTGACGCGGGGGCGTTTAGGGGTGAGCATTCAGGAAGTCAGCAAGGTTTTGGCGGAATCCTTTGGCTTGCCGACGGCGACCGGGGCTTTGATTGCCCATGTGGAAAAAGACAGCGCGGCGGATAAAGGGGGGATTCAGGTCAGTGATGTGATTTTGAAGTTTGATGGCAAGGTGATTAACAACGCCAATGACTTGCCACGCATGGT
>DHYQ01000113.1:8308-9540 GCA_002414205.1 Gallionellaceae bacterium UBA5126
CATCAAACAGGTCTCGATTGTCATGGGTGGCAGCAACGAAGTTGCGATTGGGCGTGCCGACGAAGGCGGCCAAAACGAGCAGGGGGCAACGCAATTGACGCGACTGGGCATTGCGGTGAAGGAAACGGAAGGTGCGGTCGAAGGCCTGATGATTACCGACGTTCGTGGCGCGGCGGCACGCATGGCGGGGCTGCATCGGGGCGATGTATTGCTGGCGATTGGCAATGTGTCGCTGTCCTCGGTGAAGGCGTTGGTGGCGGTATTGCGCCAAGTGCCGAAGGGGCGCAGTGTGGCGCTGCTGATTCGGCGTGGTGAGGGTGCGAGTTACGTGGCGGTGCAACTAGACGAAAAATAAAACAGTCTGGTGGTTAGCGGTGGCGGAAGCGAGGTTCTTCCGCCTTTTTTATGCGCGCCAGGCTGTGCTTATACTCAGTATGAATAGCAACACAGGGGAATCGTTTTCTACAAGCACTTGCTACAATCGGAACCGGCGTATTGCATGAATTTGGCATGCGCCCTGCAAATAACAACCAAAAACTGGAGAGAATGCGATGGAAAAGGTGGTAATTGTAGCCGCAGCGCGTACAGCGGTCGGTAAATTTGGCGGCGCATTCAATAACGTGCCTGCCGTGGAATTGGGGGCAACCGTCATTCGCAAATTGCTGGAGCAAACTGGTCTGGCCGGTGAGCAAATCAGCGAAGTGATTTTGGGGCAGGTGTTGACCGCCGGGCTGGGGCAAAACCCGGCCCGCCAATCGGTGATTAAGGCCGGGCTGCCCAAGGAAGTTCCAGCCATGACCGTCAACATGGTGTGTGGCTCCGGTCTGAAGACCATCATGTTGGCCACCCAAGCTATTCAAAATGGCGACGCCGACATCGTCATCGCCGGTGGGCAGGAAAACATGAGCATGTCGCCGCACGTGCTGAACGGCTCGCGCAACGGCCTTCGCATGGGCAACGGCGCGCTGGTTGACACCATGATTAACGATGGTTTGTGGGACGCGTTCAACAATTTCCACATGGGCACCACGGCTGAAAACGTCGCCAAGAAGTACGGCATCACACGTGAAGAGCAAGACGCCTTCGCTTGTGCCTCGCAAAACAAGGCTGAAGCGGCGCAAAAAGCCGGTAAGTTTGTCGCCGAAATCGCGCCAGTTACCATCAAGGGCAAGAAGGGTGACGTGGTGGTGGATGCTGACGAATATATTCGTCTGGGCGCGACCGTGGAATCG
>DHYQ01000096.1 GCA_002414205.1 Gallionellaceae bacterium UBA5126
GAAGCGCTGGTGGATCGCGCCAACCTGCAAGCCGGGCAAACCGTGTTGATACACGCCGGGATGGGCGGCGTGGGGCATGTCGCGCTGCAACTGGCGCACCACCTCGGCGCACGCGTCGCGGTGACGGTCAGCACCCCGACCAAAGCACAAATCGCGCAAGCCCTGCACGCCGAAAAGTGCATCTTCTACCGCGAACAGGATTTTGTGACCGAAACGCTGGCCTGGACGGATGGCAAAGGTGCGGACGTGGTATTCGACACCGTGGGCGGCGAGGTTTTCACCCGCTCCTTCGCCGCCACGCGCATCGGCGGCAAAGTGGTCAGCATCCTGTCTAGCGCCCTGACCCTGGCCGACACCCAACTCGCCCGCCTGCGCAACCTGACCCTAGGCTACGAATTGATGCTCACCCCGCAAGTCCTCGGCCTGCATGATGAACGGGTGCGCCAACGGCAACTACTGGAAAAATGCACCGAGCTGGTGGAACAAGGCCAACTCGGCGTGCTGATTAGCCAGCGCTACCCCTTGGCACTAGCCGCCGCCGCCCACCGCCAAATCGAACAAGGCGGCGTGATGGGGAAAATCGTGCTGGACATAACCACCACATCAAACTAATCCCCCATCGTCATACCGGCGCAGGCCGGTATCCAGCAAAAAACAACGCCTCGCGTAGCGAGACCACAACGTTTTTGTCCGCTGCGCGGAATTATTTGAATTGCTGGGTACCGGCTTTCGCCGGTACGACGAGATTGGGGAAATACGCCGGTATGACGGGTTCGGACTAACACACCGACGGGTACAAATCCACCCAATCTGGATTGCTCTTTTCAATCAACGCCAACTTCCACGCCCGTTGCCATTCCTTAATCGCCTTCTCGCGGGCAATGGCCGACGCCATGGTTGCATGCACCTCATACCACACCAGCAACTTCACGCCATAGCGTTTAGTGAAGCCATCCACCAACCCTTCCTTGTGCTGCCATACCCGCTGCACCAGATTGGAAGTCACGCCGACATACAACGTCCCATTGCGCCGACTCGCCAGCAAATACACACAAGGCAGTTTCATCCCCTCACCTCAATTTCGTCGTACCGGCGCACGTCACCCCGTGCCACGACACGGGGCGGTACCCAGCTCAAACCAAAAGTCCGCGCAGCGGACAAACTCGTCATACCGGCGCAGGCCGGTATCCAGACAAAAAATAAAGCCTCGCGTAGCGAGACGACATCCGGTTTTGTCCGCTACGCGGGATTTTTTGACTGCTGGATTCCGGCCTACGCCGGAATGACGAGGAGGCAACAAAGCCGCCTCCTCGTCGCCCTCTCCCCAGCCCTCTCCCGCAAGGGGAGAGGGAGAAAAGCGCGGGTGTGCGATGGTTGCTTGGTTTTACGCCAGACTGGCGGGTAGGTTTTAAGGGTAAAAGGGTAAAAATCCAAACCATAAGCTCCCTACGCCTTGCTACGGGAGCGTCCTGGCGAGACGGAAACCAACGTTGCTGACCCGACCCGACGGTGCGTTGTTGCTCCGACTGGCGGCGCGCACATTCTGCGGAACGTTGCCCCAGGAACCGCCGCGCAACACACGCGCAGTAGCGCGTGCATCCTCCCAAGCACTGCCGTCACTAGGTGCGCCTTGGTAGTTCGCGTGCTTGGTGTCTTGTACCCATTCCCAGACGTTGCCGCTCATGTCATGCAAGCACCAGGCGTTGGCTTGTTTCTGTCCAACCGGGTGGGTTTTTCCATCGCTGTTGCCGTTGTGCCACGCCACTTGGTCAACGTAATTGCTGCCGGAATACAGGTGATTTTCACCCGCACGGCAGGCGTATTCCCATTCCGCTTCGCTGAGCAGGCGGTAGGTTTGGCCGGTTTTTTGGTTAAGTTTCTGGATAAATTCCTGCACGTCATGCCAACTGACTTGCTCTACCGGACAGGTGTCGCCCCCCTTGCTGAAGTGGCTGGGGTTGTTGCCCATCACCGCTTGCCATTGCGCTTGGGTGATGGGGTATTTGCCAAGTTCAAAGTGGCGCAATCTCACCGTGTGAGCAGGGTTTTCATCCGCATAGCCTTCACCATCCCGCCCGTTCAGCCACCCCATCGTGAAACTCCCCGCTGGGATTGCAACCATTTCGGGCTCAAAGGGCTGGCGAGCAACCACCTGAATCGGCATGGGTTGCGCTTGAAGAATGACGGGCTGATGGGGTTGAATCACCGAAGGTGCGGGTTGCTGGGGTGGAAGCGGCGGGTGCAACGCGGCATCCAGCTCGCGTTGCTGGCGCGCCAGTTCCGTTTCTTGCTGCTGCAACGCCTTATCGTCTGCATTCCATTCGGCTTGTTGACGCTCAATATCGAGCTTGCGCCGTGTCAGTTTTTCACGTTGCGCGGCCAAATTTTTCGCCAACTGCTCCAAATTCTGCGCCCGATTTTCCAGCTCCTGCTTGCGCCGCGCAGCGGCTTGTTGTTCCGCATGGCGCGTTACATGCGTTTGAATTTTCTGCGCTAACTTGCTGAATGTGGAATGCGTTGCTTGCTGATTCCAATCTTTAAAATCAACCAGTTGGTATTCATCAAACAAATCGGGCGACGGAATACCATCCAAACTAATCGGAATTAAAACCTCTCGCTTTTCTGCGATTTTTGCCTCTTTCCTGATCCATTTGGAGCGAATGGCATAGCGCGTATGTTCGCCATGCACGGTTGTTTCTAGGGAGTTGTGTGACCAAACCACCACCATGCACAGGTTTTCATACGCAGCAGTTTCGATTTCGTCAGACCAATCATCGCCCGCACCAATGGAGCGGTGATCCCAAAACACCGACCAACCGCGCTGTTCAAATGCCGCAACCAACGGCTCAAGTCGAGTTCGATCCGTTGTGGCATAGCTGAGAAAAATGTCGTACATGACAGTATCAAAACATTAGGGCGAATGTGGACGAATCATAGCCGATTTCCGCACGCGCTACCCCTTGGACAGCAGTTTCAACGCTTGGCGGATGCCGTCGGACACGCCGATGTCTTGGGGGAGTTGTTTCGCTGCCCAGTTAGCATCTTTATCGTTGTAGCCCAGGGCTTGCAAGGCGGCGATGATGTCGTGGCTGGCGGGGGAGGCGGGTGCGCCGCTGCTGACGCTGGCGACGGCGGCGAATTTGCCGTCCAGTTCCAGCAGCAGACGCTCGGCGGTTTTTTTGCCGATGCCGGGGATGCGGGTCAGCAGGGCAGCGTCCTTGTGGGCGATGGCGCTGGCGAGGTCTTGCAGGCTCATGCCGGACAGCACCGACAAGGCCAGTTTGGCCCCGACGCCGCTGATTTTGAGCAACTGGCGAAAAGCGGCGCGCTCGGCCAGGGTGGCGAAGCCGTACAGCAGATGGGCGTCCTCGCGCACGATGAGCTGGGTGTGCAGCACAACTTTTTCGTGCAGCGCGGGCAGGTTGTAAAACGTGCTCATCGGCACGTCCAGTTCATAGCCCACGCCTTGCACGTCCAGCAGGATTTGCGGCGGGGATTTTTCCAGCAGGATGCCGGTTAAGCGCCCGATCATGGTTGACCTTTCGGGGCGGGAATGGTGGATGCGCTGGCGCTTATCCACCCTACCAGTGGGTGCGTAGGGCGGATAAGCGCAGCGCATCCGCCAGTTTTCCCCGGCACCCCGCTCATCCCAGCTTGGCCCGTTGCGCTTGCAGTTGCGCCAGGGTGGCGCTGTAGTCGGCGACGCGTTTTTGCTCTTGCGCGACCACGGCGGCGGGGGCGCGGGCGACGAAACTTTCGTTGCCGAGCTTGGCTTGCGCTTTGCCGATTTCGCCGCTGAGGCGGGCGATTTCCTTGTCCAAGCGTTCGCGCTCGGCAGCCACGTCGATTTCCACCTTCAACATCAACTTGAACTCGCCGACGATGGCCACGGCAGCGTCGCCTTCCGGCAATTCAGCCACGATCTGCACTTCGCTCAACTTGGCCAGCGCTTGCACGTAGGGCGCGAATTCAGCCAGTTGCGCGGCGTCACCGGCGGCAATCAACGGCACGCGTTGCGCGGGCGACAAATTCATTTCGCTGCGCAGACGGCGGGCGGCATTGGTCAGCTCTTGCATCATGGCCACGGCTTGCTCGGCGGCGGCATCACGTTTGTCTTCGGCACTGGC
>DHYQ01000058.1:0-8749 GCA_002414205.1 Gallionellaceae bacterium UBA5126
GACGGACTGGACGGGCGCGTGGCACGGCTGACCCACACCCAAAGCGAATTCGGCGCGGAATACGACAGCCTGTCCGACATGGTGTCCTTCGGCGTCGCCCCGTCGCTGGTGGTGTATGAATGGGCGCTGAAAGGCCTGGGCAAATGGGGCTGGTTCGCCGCCTTCATTTACTGTACCGCTGCGGCGCTGCGCCTGGCACGCTTCAACACCAACATCGACATCGTTGACAAACGCTACTTCCAAGGGCTGCCCAGCCCGGCAGCGGCAGCCCTGGTGGCGGGCTTCGTCTGGGTCATGCTGGATTACGGCATCAGTGGCGAGCAGGTGCGTCTGTACGCCGCAGCAGTGGCAGTATTCGCGGGTCTGAGCATGGTCAGCAGCCTGCCGTTCTACAGCTTCAAGGACTTCAACATGCGCAAGAGCGTGCCGTTTTTGGTGGTGTTCCTGATGGCGCTGGGCTTTTTGCTGATTTCCAGCTACCCGCCGGGTGTATTGTTCGGCCTGTTCCTGCTCTATGCCTTGTCGGGGCCGGTGATGTGGGTACTGAAACGCAACAGCCGGTAAGGGCGTAGGTGCGAATTCATTCGCACCTACGGAATCAGTTAACCCATTGATTCAAAGTTTGATTCGATGATTTGAAAAGCAACAAGGGGGCCGTCGGCCCCCTTTGTTTTTTCGTAGCAACTTAATGCTTTCCCGTGCTGCCAAACCCCCCCTCGCCGCGCTGGCTGGGCGGGAATTCTTCAACGATGTTGAAACGCGCCTGCACCACCGGCACGATAATAAGTTGTGCCATGCGCTCCAGCGGTTGCAGGGTGAAGGGGGTATTGCCCCGGTTCCACAGCGACACCTGCAACTGGCCTTGGTAATCCGAATCAATCAGCCCCACCAAATTCCCCAGCACGATGCCGTGTTTATGCCCCAGCCCGGAGCGCGGCAGAATCATGGCGGCAAAGCCGGGATCGGCCAGATGAATGGCCATGCCGCTGGGCACCAGCAAGGTTTGCTGCGGCGCGACTTCCAGCGGCTGGTCTATGCAGGCGCGCAAATCAATCCCCGCCGAGCCGGGGGTGGCATAGCCAGGCATGCAGTCGTGCAGGCGCAGGTCGAGGATTTTAACGTCGATCAAAGGGTGTTCATTCATGCGATTCTCCAGAGGATAAGGGGACCAGCAGCGACTGCACATGCTGCACAATCTGCCGCGCCAGGGTGAGTTTGTCGGCTTTGGGCAAGGGGTGTTCGCCGTGGTCGTCGAATAAAATCAATTCGTTATCGTCGCTGCCGATGGCGTTTTGCGCGATGTTGCCGACCAGCAGCGGGATGCGTTTGCTGTGGCGTTTTTGCCGGGCGTAGTCGTGCAGGTTGTGGCTTTCGGCGGCGAAGCCGACACAAAACGGCGGCTGCGGCAGACGGGCCACGTCGGCCAGAATGTCGGGATTCGGCACCAGCTCTAGTGTCAGCGACTGGTTGCTTTTCTTGATTTTTTGCTCGCTGGGCTGGGCGATGCGGTAATCGGCCACGGCGGCGACGGCGATGAAAATGTCGCAAGCGGCGACTTGTTGCATCACGGCGGCGTGCATTTGCAGCGCGCTTTCCACGTTGATGCGGGTCACTCCGTTGGGTATGGGCAAGTGGGTTGGGCCGGAAATCAGGGTGACTTCCGCGCCTTGTTCGGCGGCGGCTTGGGCCAGCGCGTAGCCCATTTTGCCGGAGCTGCGGTTGGTGATGCCGCGTACCGCGTCGATGGCCTCATAGGTTGGCCCGGCGGTGAGCAGCACACGCTGGCCGCGCAGCAAACCGGGTGCGGGTGTCAGCCAATCCAGCACGGCGCGCTGTAATTCGGGCACCGCCAGCATGCGGCCCATGCCTTCTTCACCACAGGCTTGCAGGCCGCTTTCCGGGCCACAAATCGTCACGCCATCCTGACGCAGTTGTGCCACATTGCGCTGGGTGGCGGGGTTGAGCCACATTTCGCGGTTCATGGCCGGGGCCAGCAGCAGCGGGCAATTGCGCGCCAGACACAGGGTGGACAGCAAATCGTCCGCCAGCCCGTGCGTCAGCTTGGCCATGAAATCGGCGCTGGCCGGGGCAATCACGATGCCATCGGCGTCGCGGCTGAGGTTGATGTGCGCCATGTTGTTATCCGGGCGCGCATCCCATTGCTCGACAAACACCGGCTGGCCGGACAGCGCCTGCAAAGTGGTGGGGGTAATGAAATGCGTGGCCGCCTCGGTCATCACCACCTGCACGCTGACCCTGCTGCGCTGCAATTCGCGCAACAAATCGGCGGCCTTGTAAGCCGCCACGCCGCCGGTAATGCCCAGCACGATTTTGGGAGAATTTTTCATGGCGCGCATCTTACCGTGTTGCCCGTGCTGTGGCATAGTCCAACCACCTCGAACAACCGACTGCGCGACTTGATTGCGGCGTTGCGCGGTGCTTATTTTCAGGAGGCTATCATGTCGATCACAGATTGGCTGGAAGAAGACCGCCCACGGGAAAAGTTATTGCAAAAAGGCCCGGCGGCGCTGACCGATGCCGAGTTGCTGGCGATTTTTCTGCGCGTGGGGGTGAAGGGCAAAAGCGCGGTGGATTTGGGGCGCGATTTGATGCAGCAATTTGGCGGTTTGCAGGCGCTGTTTGCCGCCAGCGAGGCGGATTTGTGCAAAATTCACGGCATGGGGCAGGCCAAATTCGTGCAATTTCAGGCGGTGATGGAAATGGCGCGGCGGGCGTTGCGCGAGGAATTGCAGCGCGGCGATGCCCTGACCTCGCCGCAGGCGGTGCGGCATTATCTGCAACTGCTGCTGGGCGGGCGTGGGCACGAAGTGTTTGTGGCACTGTTTCTGGACAGCCAGCACCGCGTGATTGCCTCGGAAGAGCTGTTTCAGGGTACGTTGAATCAGGCCAGTGTTTATCCGCGTGAGGTGCTGAAACGGGCGCTGGCGCACAACGCGGCGGCGGTGATTTTTGCCCACAACCACCCTTCCGGCGTGGCCGAGCCGAGTCAGGCCGACCAGAATCTAACCGACACGCTGAAAAAGGCGCTGGCGCTGGTGGATATTCGCGTGCTGGATCACTTTATCGTGGCGGGCGGCAGCGCCTTGTCGTTCGTGGAGCGAGGGTTGTTATAGCCCAGAGTTCGCACATGGGGGCGACGTGTATGGGGTAGGTCAGGGTGCGGCAATTTGCCGCATGGGCAAGTTGCGTGAATTATTGAATAATCCAGCTTGCCAACCGCGACCACAGCCCACTCGAATGACCATCCTCCTCCCAAGAGCGAAAACCCTGTGCGTCGCGTTTGGCTTTTGCTGTTTGCCGCAGGCACGACCGCTCAACCTTGAGTCGGCTACGTGTCGTAGGTTGTCATTGTTCCCGTATAATCTGGCGCCCAAAATCAACAGGAGATTAAGCATGAAAGCAAACATATGGCTGGCAGCCCTGCTGCTGGGGGTGTCTGGGAGTAGCTGGGCGTTGGACGTGACGGCCAGTGCGGTGTGGGCGCGTGCCACGGCGCCCATGCAGGAAACCGCGATGGTGGATGTCACTTTGACCAGCCAGCAGGCGGCGGCGTTGGTGGGGGTCGCTACCCCGGCAGCGAGCAGCGCCGAGTTACACAGCATGGTGCATGAAAATGGCGTGATGAAAATGCGAGAAGTCAAAGCGATTGATCTGCCAGCCGGTAAGGCCGTCACGCTGGGGAAAGCTGGTTATCACGTGATGCTGCTGGGACTGAAAGCGCCCTTGCAGGCCGGTAAGCGCGTGCCGTTGACGTTGACCATCAAGGCCGGGCAAGAAACGGTGAAGCTGGAAGTGTCGGCGGAAATTGAACCGTTGACCAGTGACGAAAACCATCACCACCACCACTAAGATTCTCCACGCAACGCGCGGTGAGTTTTCAATAGGGGCGTTGCGCGGCTCAAAAACCGCCGGTGGTTTTTGTGTGGCGCGTGCGCTCTTTCATCCACGTGGGGCCGGTTTTCCATCACAGCGCGCGGTCGTGGCTGCCGCCGTTGCCTGAATCCGCTGCCTGCACCGGCAATGTCTAAGCCTGAAAAGCATCCTTGAGCCACTGGGCATTGCGCCCGGTGGCATCTTCCATCACGACCACATCAAAACGGCAGGGCGGCGGGTAGGTTCGTCCGGCCAGATAATGTTGGGCGGTCAACAATAGGCGTTGTTGTTTGCGACTGTCGATGCTGGCCAGTGCACCGCCGAAATCGGCATGTTGCCGCTGGCGAACCTCGACAAATACCAGTACCACGCCGTCTTGCATGATGAGGTCGATTTCACCCCAACGGCAGCGATAGTTGCGTGCCAACAGGCGTAGACCATGCCGTAACAGGTAGTTTTCCGCCCAATTCTCTGCTTGCGCGCCGTTCATGGTTGTGTGGCAGAAACGTCAGAGGCCGGTTCTGTCTCCGGCAGGTCGATATTCCATACTTGCGCTTTGCCCTGATTGAAGGTGGCGGGCAGGGCACTGCGCAGGAACTGTTGTCCATCCAGGCGAATGTGGCCGCTGACACCCTCCAGTGTGGTGCGGTTGTCCACCTTATCGGCCAGAATCAACTCACTCAGGCGATAGGCGTCCACGCCCAGGGCGTACATACGCTCCTGATCCAGAGGCAGTGCCGGATTGGCGCGCGGGACATCAAGCACCGGCGGCGTGTCCATCTGAATCAACCAAGGCATATCCACAAAGCGAAAGCCGTTGAACTCAAAATTGGTGGGCGCATTACTGGCATACAGTTGCGAGGTGCCGTACACCGGCATGCGGCGCGGCAGGTAGGGGCGAATCAGGCGTGATTGCTGCGCGGTGACCGCCAGAAAAATCAGGGTGTTGGGCGTGGTGGACAAGGTGTTGAACACGCTGACATCGTTATTGAAGGCGACTTCGCGTTGTAGCTTGCCGCCGCGTTCACTCCAGGCTTCTTCAAACGCCAGTTGCATACGCATGGCAAAAGTGCCCGCCGAGCCGATCACGATGGCTTCTTTCAAGCCGCGCTGCATGGCTAGTTGCGCAACTAGCCGCGCCTCGCCTTCCACGTCCATGCCAAAGCCAAACAACTTGGGATTGCTCTGACTGTCCAGGGTGTTTAAAGCCAACGTCGGCAGCGGCAACATGGGCTGTTGCGTCAGCACGCCAACCCCGCTACGGGTCAGCGGCCCCACCACCATCAGGGCGCCCTGGCGGTAGGCTTGGGTATATAGATCCAGCACGCTGTCCTGACTTTCATCATTGCTGGCGTAAGTGCGTACCGGCAAGCTGCGTGGGTTCAGGCTGGCCGCCGCCAGAAAGCCCTGTTGTACAGCGCTGGCGGCCGGGCGGAAGGTGGTGGATTTCAGTGGCAGCAGCAGCGCGATATGGGGCGTCGGTGCAACGGCGGCAGTGGGTTCGGCAGCGCTACTCAGTAGTGGTAGCAGCAGTAGCCAGAAGAGAAAGAAGCGTTGCATTTCTGAAGGTCGTGAAATACGGGAGGGGGCATTATAGGCAAGTTGTCTGGAAAATGCAGTTGAGCGGACGAAATACGCTTTGCGGTCGTTGCGGCAGGGCATGGGGAGTGGGAGAATCACGCCACTTTCTTGGAGAAAAGCATGCAGACTGCCTATTTTACCCACCCCTTGTGCCTGAAGCACCTGAACGGCAAACATCATCCCGAATGCCCGGAACGCATCGGCGCCATTGAAGATCAGCTCATTGCCTCCGGCCTGTTGGATTACCTGCAACATCATGATGCGCCACAGGCGACGCTGGCGCAGTTGTTGCGTGTGCATGAGGGGGCGTATATGGATCATATTGCGGCGCTGGTGCCAGCGCGCGGCATCATTCAGATTGACGGTGACACGGCCTTGAGTCCGCACACTTGGCAGGCGGCGCTGCATGCTGCGGGTGCGGTGGTGGCTGCGGTGGATTTGGTGATGACCGGCCAAGTGGAAAATGCCTTCTGCAATATCCGCCCGCCCGGCCACCATGCCGAAAGCGCGCAGGCCATGGGTTTTTGCATCCTCAACAACGTCGCGGTCGGCGCGGCGCATGCCTTGGCGCAGCATGGCCTGCAACGGGTGGCGATTGTGGATTTCGACGTGCACCACGGCAACGGCACCGAGCAAATTTTCCACGACGATCCCCGCGTCATGCTGTGCTCCACCTTTCAGCACCCGTTCTACCCGCACTGCGGCGCGGACAGCGGCAACGAGCACATTATCAACCTCACCATGCCTGCCGGGACGACCGGCAAAAACTTTCGCACCTTGGTGAGCGAGCAGATGCTGCCCGCGCTGAATGCTTTCCAGCCGGAAATGCTGTTCATTTCCGCCGGCTTTGACGCCCACCGTGATGACGATATGTCCATGACCGGTCTGCTTGAAGCGGACTACGCCTGGTTGACCAGCGAGCTGAAAGTGCTGGCGGAAAAATACGCCCAAGGCCGCATCGTGTCGGTATTGGAAGGCGGCTATGAGCTGCACGCGCTGGGGCGTAGTGTGATGCAGCACATCAAGGTGTTGGGTGGTTTGTAAGGCTGCGCTCAGTCGGTTTGTGGTGTGTTGCCGCGTTACTCCGTTTGTTGCGTAATCGCGGCATTCCGGGCTGGGCTGGGGATAAAACTTGCAAGCTCAGGAATTATCAGGATAATCGCGCTTTCTGATTGCAAGTGGTTTTGCAGTCCAACTAAATTTCAGGAGACAAACATGAAAAAATTGAGCGCATTGGCGGTTGGCATGCTGTTGGCAGTTTCCGGCTTGGTATTGGCTGAAACAGGCCAGTTGTCGAGTGATGCCGTTGTGAAGACCGGTTCCGGTGAAACGACCTTCAAACAAGGTGCCACTGGGGAAGTGCACGATGCAACACTGGCACAAGATATTACCGTGAATGGTACCAAGTACTCTGCCGGCAAGACTTACAAGGTCATCACTGTGAATAATCAGGATATTCCGCTGGCAGGGACAACTGTGGCTGCTGCCCCTGTGGGTGGTATCGCGACAGCGGGTATTACGACCGGTACCGTGCTGGCGGTCGTAGCGCTTTCCGCTGCGGGCAAGTCCAGCAATGGCAATGCCGCGACGACAACCGCGACTCAGTAATAAAATGTCGGTAGTGTGAGACTGCAATCCCCAAGGTAACTTGGGGATTCTTTTTGGTGCGGGGGTAGGATGAAATATCGGTTGCTGATGCTGCTGTTTGGCATGTTCTGTTCTGCGGCCTGGGCGGAAGAGTCGCCGCTGTTGCAAGCCTGGCAGTCTGTGACGGGGGCTGAATCGCCGGTCGTGCTGGTACCTAACGCGCAGTATTTACGGGTTAATGTTGCCGGAAATGAGGCTTATCTGGTGGCGGATCCCGTGTCTGAGATTGATGGTCGGCCACTGGAGACCTGGTATAGCGCGGATCGGGTGATCCTGCGCTTGCAGGATGGCCGGGTGGCGGCCCTGATTGGCACGATGGCGGAATGGCGCCAAGTGTCGCAGCTTGCCGCGCCGGATTGGCGCGCGGCTGCGCGCGCGGAGGCGCCGTTGCACTGGGTGCGCGTGCGCGATGTGTTGCCGGATTACCGCTATGGTGTACGCGACGCCCTGACCTTGCGGCGTATTGATGCCCCGGATGATAGTCAGTTGCGCGCACTGAGTGCGCAGACCTTGACCTGGTTTGAAGAGACGACGGAAGACGGCTCACTGCCCCCGGCGCGTTATGCCGTGAATCTGGCTGGGGAGCGTGCCGTGGTGATGTATGGTGAACAATGCCTGACGCCCGCCTATTGTTTGACTTGGCAGCGCTGGACGGGTGGACAAGCCACAAAATAAGCCTATGAAAAATCCGCAAAAATGCCGCCGTAGCGGCCCCAAGGTGAGCGCACCTGCGCCCCGGACGATTTGTGTGGCCTTGTTGGCCGCGCTGGCCTTGCCAGTGCAGGCAGACGATGTGCCGATGCATTTGAGTGATTGGTTAACGCAGCATCCGATGTCGGCGGATGATTATCCGCTGGGGTTGAGTTGGCGCGTGCCGGCGGAGGTGCCCAAGCAGCAGGCATTGCGTGCCCGTTTGTTGCGCGATCTGGATGCACTCCGGGATAACCCGCAATTTGATCCGGCGCTGCGTCGCACTTTGCGCGAGTGGTTGGCGGCACAGCCTGTCACCGGTCGGGTGCCCGTGGCCGTTGCCGATGCCCGCTGGTTGCAAGCCAACCCTAATCGCGATCCTGAGTTGGCGGCGGGACATACGGTCGTGTTGCCAACACGGCCTGCGACCGTCACCGTATTGGGCGCAACCGCGCAACCTTGCCAAGTGGCGCATGCGCGCCAGCGACGAGTCGTGGACTATGTGCATGCCTGTGCACCGGAAGCGGCGGTGGACTGGGTGTGGCTGGTGCAGCCAGATGGCAAGGTGCAACGTTTTGGTGTTGCATCCTGGAATCTGACCGCGCAGGGCGAGGCAGCACCGGGTGCGTGGATTTGGGCGCCGGGGCGAGATCCTGTCTGGCCGGAATCTTTTTCGGCGCGTCTGACCGAGTTTTTGGCCACGCAAGGCCCCGCGCCGGATCTGGCGGCGGCCACCGCCGTGCGCGTGGCACCACAAGCGGATGCACCCTCCCCCGCCAGCGCGCAGGAAATGCGCTTGACGTCCAACGACTGGGGCGGGGCGGGGCTGTTGCAAACGCCATCGGCGCGGATGCGTCCTGAAGGTGAATTGACCGTCAATGTCACCCGCGACTATCCCTATACGCAATTCAATGTCAGTTTGCAGCCGTTTGATTGG
>DHYQ01000058.1:8837-8984 GCA_002414205.1 Gallionellaceae bacterium UBA5126
TCCTATAAGGATAAAAGTATCGACGCCAAATTCCGTTTGATGCAGGAATCTGCTTGGTTGCCGGCCTTGGCAGTTGGCTTCCGCGATATGGTGGGGACAGGTCTGTTTTCCGGGGAATATTTGGTGGCCAGCAAGCGCACCGGGGAT
>DHYQ01000058.1:9152-14708 GCA_002414205.1 Gallionellaceae bacterium UBA5126
TTATTTTCGTGGTCGCACCGCCGTATTCGGTGGGGTGCAGTACCAAACACCTTGGGCACCATTGTTGTTGAAGTTGGAGTATGACGGCAATAATTACCAGAATGAGCCGCTGGGCAATGTGTTCAAGGTTCGGTCGCCCTTCAATGTGGGCGCGGTTTATCAAGTCTCCAAGGAGTTCGATGTCAGCATTGGCATTGAACGTGGCAATACCGCCATGCTGGGGCTGACCTTGCATGAGCCTTTGAGCCGGACTTCCCAGCCCAAATTGGCGGATCCGCCACGCCCTCCAGTCGCCACCACGCGTCCGTTGTTGGTGCCGAATTGGGAGGCTGTGCGTACCTATCTGGCGGAGCAAACCAGTTGGAAAATTGGTCAGATTGAGCAACAGGGGCGTGAGCTGCGCGTGACGCTGGACGATGCAGAGGCCGGCTATTGGCGCCAGCGCCTGGATCGGGCGGTGGCGGTGTTGCATCAGGCTGCACCCGCAGAAGTGGATAACTTTACCTTTGTGTACCGCAATCGTGGCCTCACCTTGGCCGAGCATCAGGTAAACCGTGACGCCTGGGTGGCGCAGCAAACTCAGGCCTTGCCGCCGTCGGCGAGGTTGGCACCGGTGATGACGCATGCGCCGCAGTCATCGTCACGGGCCACCGGGTTGTATCAACAAGCGCCGGCACGTTTTGAAAATACCGTGGATATTGGTCTGGACAGCAGCATGGGGGGGCCGAACAGCTTCTTGCTGTATCAGCTTTTTGCCCATGACCAAAGCAAGCTGCGCCTGGGCGACAGTACCTGGTTGCAAAGTGATGTCCGGCTAGGCTTGTTCGATAACTACAACCAGTTCACGTTTACGGCGCCGGCCACTGGGCTGCCACGGGTGCGTACCTTTGTGCGTGAATTTGTCACCAGTGCCAAACTGACATTGCCGAATTTGCAAGCTACCCATGTGGGCCAGATTGGTGAGAATAGTTTCTACAGCTTGTATGGTGGCTTGCTGGAATATATGTATGCCGGGGTCGGGGGGGAATGGCTGTATCGCCCGTATGAAAGTTCGCTGGCCATCGGGGTCGATGTCAATAGCGTGCAGATGCGTGGTTTTAAACAGGATTTCTCGCTGCAAAATTACAAAACCACCACCGGTCACGTGTCGTTGTATTGGGATACCGGTTGGCGGGGAGTGCAGGCCAATGTCAGCGCCGGGCGCTATCTGGCCAAGGACATCGGGGTGTCGCTGCAATTGACGCGTCACTTTGAAAACGGCGTCACCATGGGCGCCGGGGTGACCAAAACCAACGTCAATGCCGTGTTGTTTGGCGAAGGTTCTTTCGATAAATGGATACGTTTCACGATTCCGTTTGATGCCTTGCTTACCCACTCGGCCACGGGGGATGTCAGTTTTACCTGGCAGCCTTTGCTGCGTGACGGCGGGGCCAAGTTGCACCGAGCGGTTGAGTTGTATGACCTGACACGCATCCGTGACGCGCGCACCTTGGGCATGACGCCTGCGCCGCTGTCCAATGACTTGTTGCCGGTGGAAGAGCAGCAGGCCGCTTGGTTGCCACCCGCCAAAGGCATCGAACCTTATCTGGAAACGCCGCAAGTTGTCAGTTATAACCAGTGGCAAGCCAGTGCCCAACCGGCCTGGCGCTTGCAAGAAGCCTTGTACCGCCAGCAGTTCCGCGATATCGAGGTGGTGATGGAGCCGACGGGGCGTTTGAACGTGCGTGCGTCCAATGCCCAAATTCGTCCGCTCAGTCGTGCAGCGGGACGCGCCGTGCGTGCCGCTTTGCGTAATGCCCCGCCGGAAGCCCGCAGCATCCGCATTACTCTGCTGGCCCCGGCGTCGTTGCGACAGCTTGAGAGCGTGCCGGTGGTCGAATACGAGTTCACCGATTTGGACTATTTGCGCCAGTATTTTGATGGTTATCGCAGTGAATCCAGTTTGGCGAATACCGTCAAGGTGCGTTATCTGGTGGACAGCCTGCGTGAAAGCGAGCCATTGGCGCTGTTGGGCGACACTACCCCCATCTATCCGGCGGCATTGCCGTTGCCACAAGTGGCCGAACCCGTGCTCAAGCCGGTGTACCGCGTGCGCGATGATTTGGTGAACGGCTACCAGCATGCCCAGCAGATCGATTGGTTGAGTACCGCCGTCATTGGTGGCGGGATGGTGCTGGCCAGCAGCTTGCTGGATAAGGCCGGGGATCGCTATGCCCAGCGCAATGCGCAGAATGCTGGCTTGAAGGCCGTCAACCGTATCGGCAATACGCTAGTGCCGCTGGTGTTCGGGACGGGGGCGATTGCGGCAGTGTTCAGCGAGGATCCTTTGCTGTCGCGTGCGGGCTATGCGGCCATGGAAGCGGGGGGTACCGCGCTGGCGCTGACCTTGGGGAGCAAATTTGTCTTCGGTCGTGCCCGTCCGATGGCCGGACAAGGCTCGGCCAGCTTCCATCCTTTTGCCGGTTCTGCCAATGCCTTGACCGATGGTTTCCCGTCCGGGCATGCCATGTTGGTATGGGCGGTGGCGACGCCGTTTGCCGAAGCCTATCGTCAGCCGTTGTTCTACAGCTTGGCGACCCTGACCAATATCGCCCGGGTGGGCAGTCGCAATCACTGGATTTCCGATACGGTGGCGGGCAGTGTCCTGGGGTATGGCATTGGCAAGATTCTGTGGGAATCCTCACGCAATGGTACCGGCAAGTATCCCAGCATCGGCTTGACGGGTCGTGAATTGACCTTGACCTGGGATATGCCCTAAGAGCCGGTGCATCCCGTGTCGCAAGGCAGGGCACGGTTGCTTCGCGCCGTTGAACGTCTGACCTACCGCCTCGGTGGTTTGACACCAGCGGCGGCATTGTCGACAGACAAGCCCACGTTTGTGGGCTTGTGTTTATGGAGAGTTCATTTTGAATATTTGGCAGGACGACCGTTTTGCCCGCATTCCCATCATGTTGTTCACCGGATTTTTTTTGGTGCACGAAGTGCAGGGGCTGTTGGGATTTTTGGCGCATCCGCCGTTCGGTTGGGAGGGGACGTTTGTCGCTGGGCTGGCTGCGCGGATTTCCTTGCTGATTTTCTTGGCCTTGTTGCTGATGTTTCATGCCATCCGCAGCCAACCTAAACGTTCCGCTACGGATTGGGGTGCCAAACTGTCGGCGTTGTTCGGCTTGACGTTGAGCAATCTGGTGCTGCTGCTGCCGCGCCCCGAATTGGACGCCACCTGGATGCTGGCCTCCACCGTGTTGCTGTTGCTGGGAAATTATCTGTGCATCGTGGCGCTATTTCATCTGGGGCGTTCGCTCAGTATTTTGGCGGAAGCGCGCACCCTGGTGACGCATGGCCCCTACCGCTGGGTACGCCATCCACTGTATTTGGCGGAGGAAGTGGCGATTGTGGGGGTGTTCTTGCAATTCATGTCCTGGCCGGCGGCGGCGATTTTGCTACTGCATTTTGCCAGCCAGGTGGCTCGTATGCGGCATGAGGAGCGGGTGTTGAGTGCCACCTTTCCTGAGTATGCCGATTATGCGCGTCGCACGGCGCGTTTAATGCCGGGGGTGTGGTAATGCGTGGGATCTATCTTTGGAGTGCCTTGGGGTTGCTGGGATTGACCGCAGCGGCTATGGCGTATGTGTTGTGGTGGCAGCCGCATTATCACCCGGTGGTACGGGTGGCCTTGAGCGATCAGACGGTACTGACCGTGCTGGATAATCCTTGGACGGTGGCCGCAGACTGTCAGGCCGCCAATGCACATATCGTGGAGAGTTTGGTCGGGAAATGCGCGGATTGCCGCATCGTACAAAACAGTTGCGAGCGCGAACTTGCACCGCAGTGGCGCGCCGTGCTGTTGGGGCAGCCCACGCCGTATTACGTGGTTATGACGGCCACACAGCATCTGGTGGTGGAATCGCCCACGCAGGCACGCACCGTCTGCCGGGCGATCGCGGATGCCGTGCGCAACAGCCAGCAAAAGCCCTCCCGTTGCATCGAGCCGTAATCAGTCGCGTGCTGGGGTTTTGCCCAGTTTGCGCTGCAAGGTGCGGCGGTGCATGTTGAGGGCGCGGGCGGTGGCGGAGATGTTGCCGTCGTGGTCACGCAGCACTTGTTGGATGTGCTCCCATTCCAGACGGCCAATTTCCGTCGGTTGCTCGCGCACGGCGGCTTGCTCGTTGGCGGAGTGGGCGAAGGCGGCGACGATTTGCTGCGCGTTGGCCGGTTTGGCGAGGTATTGCGTCGCGCCTAGCTTGATGGCTTCCACGGCGGTGGTGATGCTGGCATAGCCAGTCAGCATCACGATGCGGGTGTTGGGATCCAGCTCGTGCAGGAATTTCACCAACTGCAAGCCGGATGCGCCATCCATTTTCAAATCCACCACTGCATATTCCGGCGGATTGGCGGCAGCCAGTGGCATGGCCTGTTCCACGCTGTGGGCCACACTAACGCAATAACCGCGCTTGACCAGTGCCTGCGACAACACGCGGCAAAAGGTGGCATCGTCATCGACCAGCAACAGGCTGGCGGCTTCGTCGCAGGCGGTCATGGCGGGCACAAAGGTAAAATCAACTCGGTGGTCGCGCCGCCGCCGGGGCGGTTGTACAGGCGCACGCTGCCGCCCATGCGCTCCACGCTGGCATTGGCCAGCAGCAGGCCGAGGCCGCGCCCTTCGCGTTTGGTGGTGAAATAGGCACTCCCGGCTTTCAGCAGCGCTTCCTCACTCAACCCTTCGCCATCATCCTGAATTTCCAGCACAAACTGCCCGCCGTCGCAGCGGGTGCGCAAGCGGATGCGCTGCGGGCTGGCGTCAGCGGCGTTGTTGAGCAGATTCATCAGCGCGGCGTGCAACAGGCTATCGACCCGCAACTGTTGGCCATCGGTAGCAGACTGGTAGTCGTACTGCGCGGTGGGGCGCAGCAACTGCCATTCGTCCAGCACCTCGTGCATTAGTTGCTCTACCGGCTGCGGCGCACTGTGGAGGTGCTCCTGAGCGTGGGCGAGGATTTTGTCCAGAATGTGTTTGCAGCGGGCGACTTGCTCGGTCAACAAGGTGACACTGTCCTGCCAGTCCGGGCAGGCGGCGATTTCATGTTCCAGCTCACCCAGCACCACCGCCATGGTGGATAGCGGCGTGCCCATTTCATGCGCCGCCCCAGCCGCTTGGATGCCCAGCGCCACGATGCGCTCGTTGCGCAGCACTTCCTCCCGCACCTGCGCCAACAAGGCGTCGCGCTGCCGCACCGCCTGTGCCATCTGCACCACGAAATACGCCACCACTCCGGCGCTCAACACAAAACCCAGCCACATGCCCATGACATGGGTGTTGAAAGCCGAATCCTCGCTGAAATCGTGGTGAATGTGCGGCAGTGGCACGAAATACACCATCAGCACGCTGTAGCTGGCCACGGTCAGCGCGGCCATGCCCCAGCTATAGGCTGGCGGCAGGGTGGCGGCGGCAATCACCAGCGGCAGCAAAAACAGCGACACAAACGGGTTAGTGGAGCCGCCGCCGTAGTACAGCAGCACGCTCAGGGCCAGCACATCCACACACAATTGCGCGAACAA
>DHYQ01000058.1:14799-45852 GCA_002414205.1 Gallionellaceae bacterium UBA5126
ACCACCAGCGCGGCGATGGTCAGCAGCATGGGCGTCCAGTCCAAATCGACGTGCAGCATGCGCCACACGGCGGTCAGGGTGGCCAGTTGCGCCACAATCGCCACGCCGCGCAGGATGACCAGGCGGCGCAGTTGCAGATGACCGGCAAGGGAAGACAGGGTATTCATGGGCGGGGATTTTACGGGCGCGGGCGGCGCGCAGGGTGCGGCAAATTGTCGCAGCCCCGCGCTTGCGGCAGACGCAGCAGATTAGCGCCAGATACCTTGTAGTGACGTTGCGTCGCGGCTGGCGCCAACGGGTGTTGCGCCGTAGAAATCCAGCACGGTGCGCAGGATGTGGTAATGGTTCACGATCTGGTCGCTCTGGCCGGGCTTGACCATCGGCCCAACCAGCAAGGTGACGATGTGATTGCCCTGGCGATAGTCATCCTCGTCCCAGGTCAAAATCAACAGGCTGTTGTGCTTGAACGCCCATTCCACATACGGGCCGATGTGCCGTTTCAGCCAGTTATCCGCCTCGGTAAATGAGCCGTCGTGCATGTCGTGATCCTGATCTGGCACCACCAGCGCCACGGTCGGCAACTGACTGAAATCCTGTGGGAACTGGCTGAACGGCAGGTTGAGCGCCGCCAGCTCCGGCCAGTTGGACACCGGGTTATGCTTGCGCTGGTAGGGGCCCACGGCACACACCGTATCGCCCGCCTTGGGCAAGCCCTCGGCATAACTCAGGAAAGTGGCTCCCTTTTGTTGCAGGCTGCTGGCCAGGTTGTCGCCGCTGAGTTTTGGCTGGCAGTCGTTGCTGCTAATGCCGTGGGTTGTGCCGGAGAAGAGCGCCAGATAGTTCGGTTGACTAGGATGGGTCACGCCGTGCGAGCGGGTCAACAGCGCGCCACGTTTTACGAGGCCGTGTAACCAGGAGTCGGCATGCTGTGGCGACATGATTTGTTTGAAGCCACGATTTTCCTCCACCACGATCAGGACATGGTCGGGGCGGGGTAAGGGTTCGGCGTGGAGCGGTAGTGCCAGTAACAGCAGCAGGGATAGAAGTGCGCGCATGATTTAACTGGCCGATTTTTTGTGCAGCTTGATGCCGAGCTGTTTCAGTTTGCGATACAGGTGGGTGCGCTCCACGCCAATTTTTTCAGCCACCCGGCTGATGTTTTCGTCTTCCTTGCGCAGGTGGTATTGCAGGTAATACGCATCAAAATAGTCGCGTGCCTGACGCAGTGGGATGTCCAGCGGCAAGGGGAAATCCTGGCCCTGCGCAATGTGCGGGGCGGCCGTGGGGGTGGCGACTTCGGCAGCGGGCGCATGTGCATGTGCATGCAGCAAGGGGGCCGGTAGCCCCTGCGCCAGCGCCTGCTTGATCGTGGCCAGTAGTTTCTGCATGGAAATGGGTTTTTCCAGAAAATCCACCGCGCCCATGCGGGTCGCTTCTACGGCGGTTTCAATCGTGCCGTGACCGGACATCATGACCACCGGCATGGTCAGCAATTCTTGCTCCACCCACTCCTTCAGCAGCATGACGCCATCGACTTCCGGCATCCAGATGTCCAGCAGCACCAGATCCGGCTCATGCGCCAGACGGTATTCGCGCGCCTGGGCGGCGTTTTCCGCCACATGCACGTCATAGCCTTCGTCGTACAAAATTTCCGCCAACAGCTCGCGGATGCCCATTTCGTCGTCCACAACCAGTATGTCTTTCATTACGCCTCCATAACGATAGGTATTTCGATGATGATAGATGCCCCGCCTGCGGCATTGTTCTCTACGCGGATATGTCCGCTGTGCTCTTCCACAATTTTTTTAACGATGGCCAGCCCCAGCCCGGTGCCCTTGCTCTTGGTGGTCATGTACGGCTCAAAGGCCCGCGCCAGCACGTTGTCCGGGAAGCCGCTGCCGTTGTCGATCACACTCAAGCGCAGGCGATTGTTGCGCAACTGGGTGCTGAGGGTGATTTGCCCATTCGGCTGATCTTGCAAGGCATCCTGGGCATTTTGAAGCAAATTGTGTACCACTTGCCGCAGCCGGGTGGCATCGCCCATGATGACGGCGCGGGACGCATTCAGGGTCAGATGTACTTGTGCACCATGATACAAATCCAGTACGTCCTGAATCAGGTGGTGCAGATCCAGTGGTTCCAGCTTCAGCGCTGGGCCACGCGCATAGTTGGCAAAGTCGCTGACCATGTTTTTCAGCGCGGTCACCTGGTTGGTGATGGTGCGGGTGGCGCGCTCCAGTAACTGTGCCTGTGGTTCAGCCAGGTGGGGCGCAAGTTTGTATTGCAGGCGCTCGGCGGAGAGCTGAATCGGCGTGAGCGGGTTCTTGATTTCGTGTGCCAGACGACGCGCCACTTCACCCCAGGCGGATTGCCGCTCGGCCTGCAACAAATAGCTGATGTCGTCGAACACCACCACATAACCCGCACCCTGTTGCGGTAGGCGGGTGCCGCGCATCAGCAGCACCTGCTTGCCATTCTTGTCCAGTCGCTCGATCTGCTTGTGCCATTCCCCATCATCCACTTCCTGAAAACCGGTGCGGATGGTGTCGCAGAATGACGCCAGCAGCGGATACTGGCTGGTGATGTCGTCCAATCCCAAGTTGAGTAAATCCGCCACGGGCGCGGACAGGATTTGCTCGGCGCTGTGGTTGACCGAGCGCAAATTGAGTTGTTCATCCAGCGCCAGCACGCCGGACGACAAGTGCGTCAACACGCTTTCCAGATAGCCACGGGCGCTTTCCACCTGCTGTTGTTGCAACTGGCTGGTGGCTTGAGCGTCGGCTAATTGCCGGGTCATCTGATTGAACAGGCGGGTTAACAGGCCCAGTTCGTCGTGGCTCAAAACAGGATATTGCCCGCTGAAATTGCCCTGGGCCACGGCGCGCGTGCCTTCGGCCAAGGCTTCCAGTGATGACCCCAGTCGATCGCTGATGAAAAACGCCACCGAAATCGCCGCCAGCAGGACGATCAACAGTGACAGGGTGAGGGTAATGCCATACAGCCGTTTCAAGCCGACGCGTGATAACACCAGCGACTGATAGTCGCTGTACACCTGTTTGACCGCATCCGCATCGCGCGCCACATTTTGCGGCACTGGTTGGGTAAATTGCAGAATGTATTGCTGGCCTTGCTGACTGTGAGAGTCCACCCGTGCCAAGCTGCGCAGCAATAAATTGCGGCTGGCGACCGTGTCGATCAGGCCGTATTTGCCTTGTTGCATGGCTTCTTGCAGCATATAGCTTTCGGGCAACAGCGTTTTGGCCTCGCGGGTACTGGCAGCAGCCAGCAATTTACCGTCACGGCTAAACACGGCGGCGCCTTGTGCCGAACCTTCGTCGATCAGGCGGTGCAGATACGCTGGAAATTCCTCCGGTTTTTTTTCGGCCAGTAACAGGGCGACAAATTCTGTCTTGCGATTCAATTCATCCAGACTGTTGTTGAGCACGCTTTTGCCCAGATTCAGCCCGCCTTCCAAGGCACGTTCTACCCGCACGTCAAACCAGGATTCAATACTTTTGCCCAGAAACTCTACCGATGCGGCATACACCATCACGCCGGGTAAAACGCCGATGCCGATAAAGAACAGTACCAATCGCAAGGTGAGCTTGGCCCCGAACACCCGGTTTTTCAGCTTGCTGCGCAATTGCCAGAATTGGTAGGTAATGACGGCAAACAGGCCCAGCGCCAGCAGGGCGGTCAGTGCCAGCGTGCCATAGTATTCGTGGGAAAACAGCTCGGTATTGGCGCTATTGCTGGATAACAGGTATAGCAGGAAGGCACCCATCAGGGCGCTGAGTGGGATGAGGTACTTCAATGCCCACTCTCCCCGTTGTGGCGTGCCAGAATTTCATCCGGGCGCAATACCCAGCGATAACTGCCGGAATCGAGTTCCCAATCCTTGTTGGTCAAAGCATTGACCTGTAAGGGCTTGGGCAACTGATTGACATCGAGGCGAAAGCGCGTGCTGGCCAGATAGTTGCCATCCTTACCCAAGGTGCTGTAGGAAATGGCCGCCGAGCTTTGGCGCTGGATGAATTGCAGCGCTTCTTCCAGGCTGGGGAAATTCTGGTACAACGAGCCACGGGTGACGCGATACTGCCGCGCCAGCAAGTTGTAGGACAGTTTGAATGTCTGCTGGCTTTTGGCCAGTTGCTCGTCAAACCAGTACCAACGTGAACGCGTGACATTGAATTCGCAGACCAGATAAATGGACACGCCGCGTGACAGGGCCTGTTCCACGGCAAAGCTCAGGTTGATGTGATACTCGGCAGCCAGTTGGTAGCTGTCCTCGCTGACACGCACTTCTGCCTTTTGCAGCACGATCCCTTCGGCGTGTAGCGCGCTGCTGCACAGCAAGCACACCGTCAGCAGCAGGCATCTAAATTTTTTCCAGCAAGGCATAGAAAAATCCATCCTGGGTGGCCGTCGGCAGGCGTTGGCCCGCACAGGGCAGGCGGCGGGCATCGCGTTGTTGAGTCAAAAAAGCCGTGACGACATCTTCGTTTTCCGCCGCGAACACCGAGCACGTCACGTACAGCAACTTGCCGCCGGGCGCCAGCAGCGACCACAGCGCTTGCACGATGCGCAATTGCTGCGCGGCAAAGCTGGCCAAATCTTCCGGGCGGCGCAGCCATTTGATGTCGGGATGGCGGCGCACCACGCCAGAGGCGGAGCAGGGCACGTCGGCCAGAATGCGCTGGTAAGGCTGCCCGTCCCACCAGGTGGCGGGTTGCGCGGCATCACCGGTCAGCAGTTTGGCGCTCAGTTGCAGGCGGTGCAGATTGTCGGCTACGCGCTTCAGGCGTTTGCCGTCGTGATCCAGCGCGTGCAGCTCAATGGCGTGTCGCTCCAGCAGGTGGGCGGTCTTGCCGCCGGGGGCCGCGCAGGCATCCAGCACGCGCATGCCGTCCTGCACGTCCAGCAACTCGGCAGCTTGTTGCGCCCCGGCATCCTGCACCGACACCCAACCTTGGCGGAAACCGGGCAACTCATCCACCCCCACCGGCTTGTCCAGCAACAACGCGCTGGTCGATAGCGCTTGGGCACTCAGGCCGTCGTGCTGCAACAACGCCTGATATTCGGCCAGGGTGTGGTGGCGCAAGTTGACGCGCAAGGTCATGGGCGGATGCTGGTTGCCTGCCTGCAAAATTTGCCCGGCAACTTCCGGCCCGTATTGCGCCTGTAATTGTTTGATCCACCACAGCGGGTGGTTGTAGCGCCCTTCCTGGCTGGCTTCGGCCTTGCGCAGCAAGTCGTCCTGTTGTCGCAGAAAGTTGCGCAGCACGGCGTTGCACAATCCGGCCAGGCGGCCATTCAGGTGGCGCACGGCACGCACGGCCTGATCAACCACGGTGTATGGTGTGGTCTGGCTGTATTGCAACTGGTACAGCGCTACCAGCAGCAACAGCGTGATGCGGCTGTCTTCCGGTGGTTTTTGCATCAGTTGTTGCAGCATGACGCGCAATTGGCCGTAGTGACGCAGGGTACCGAAGCTCAAGTCCTGCAAGGCCCCGCGTTCGCCGCTTTTCCAGTGCGGATTGCTGCGCAGGGTGTCGTCCAGCACTTGATTGAGATTGCGCCCGTGCTCCAGCACGTGTTGCACCAGATGCGCGGCGGCGAGTTGAATGTATTGCATGTCAGCGGCCCAAGGTTGTGCCGACGCTCAGGGCGAGGGCTTGTGCCACTTGCGCGGCGGGTTGCGGCTTGCCGCCGGGGCGTTGCAGGGTGACGAGTTGCAAGGCACCCTCGCCACAGGCCACGCACACGCCGTGTTTGTCGATGGATAAAATTTGTCCCGGCGTGCCGCTGCCGTCGGTAGGCTGCGCTTGCCAGACTTTCAGCACGGTGTCGCCGTGTTTGGTTTGGCTGGTCGGGAAGGGATTGAAAGCGCGCACGCTGCGATCCAGCACAGTGGCAGGTTGCGACCAATCCAGCAGTGCCTCGCTTTTCAGCAACTTGCTGGCATAGGTCGCCAAGGTGCTGTCCTGTGCCACTGGGGTGAGTTGCGGCAACTGGCGCAGCGCCTGCACGATGTCCTGCGCGCCTTGGGCAGCCAGTTTGTCGTGCAGAGTGCTGGCCGTGTCGTCGTGGGTAATTGGGCAGACACTGCGCAGCAACATCGCGCCGGTGTCCAATCCGGCGTCCATCTGCATGATGGTGATGCCGGTTTCCGCATCCCCGGCCTGAATGGCGCGTTGAATGGGTGCCGCGCCGCGCCAGCGTGGCAACAGCGAGGCGTGGATATTCAGGCAACCCAGACGCGGCGTGTCCAGCACCACCTGCGGCAGAATCAGGCCATACGCCGCCACGAGCATCACATCGGCATGCAGCGCGGCCAACTCAGCCTGAATATCCGGGGTTTTCAGTGTGGTGGGTTGCCAGACCGGCAAGCCATGTTGCAGCGCCAGTTGCTTCACCGGGCTGGCGGTGAGTTGCATGCCGCGTCCGGCGGGACGATCGGGTTGGGTCAGCACGGCCAGCACTTCATGCTCCGGCAACAACGCTGCCAGCGCCTGGGCCGCAAAAACCGGCGTACCGGCAAAAATCAGTTTCATGGTTTACATGCGCTCCCGCTGACGTTTCAGCAACTTGGTGCGGATGCGCCCTTGCTTGAGTGGCGACAGGTGTTCGACAAACACCTTGCCGTGCAGATGGTCGATTTCATGCTGGATGCAAATGGCCAGAAAGCCGTCCAGTTCCAGATGCACCGGCTGGCCTTGCAGATTCAGGGCGCGCACGCTGATTTTTTCGGCGCGATGCACCTTTTCATATACGCCGGGCACCGACAAACAACCTTCTTCACCTTCCTTGTCGCCGGACAGGCGGTCGATGACCGGATTGATGAGCGCCATGAGCTGGTTGTGTTCCTCGGACACATCCGCCACCAGAATTTGCAGGTGCACATCCACTTGGGTCGCTGCCAGTCCGACGCCGGGTGCGGCATACATGGTCTCGGCCATGTCGTTGACCAGTTTGCGGATTTCCGGGGTGATTTCCTCGACCGGCTGGGCGATCTTGTGCAGACGCGGATCGGGATATTGCAAAATTTTCAGTATAGCCATGGGGTTAGGGAGACTTGCTTATTTAATGGACTAAGGGCAAAATCCGGCGCGATTTGAAGCCGTTTTTCCTTGTTATCTACTGCGGAACATTGCCATGCGCAAGATTATATCGTTGATTTGCCTTTTATTGCCTGCCATCGCCTGCGCGGCTGATCCTGAGATTCGCCCCGATGCGCCTGAGCGGCATGTGGTGACCGCAGGCGATACGCTGTGGAGTATTTCCAACCTGTTTTTCAAGGATCCCTGGAAGTGGCCGCATCTGTGGGGTGCAAACCGCGAAGCCGTTAAAAATCCGCACTGGATTTATCCTGGCATGGTGATTTACCTGAACCGTGCGACCGGGCAACTGGGCGTGCAGCCTGGTGCTGCCGGGGATGGTGCTGGCGGTGTGGTGCGTCTGAAGCCGCAAGCGCGGCCGATTTCGGGTGGTGATCAGGCGATTTTCAGTATTTCCGCGCGGGTGATTGGCCCTTTCCTCGCCCGCCCCTTGGCGGTTGAGCCGGATCAGTTGGAGGCTGCGCCGCGTATCGTGGCCTTGCCGGAAGAGCGCGTCATGATTGGTGCGCAAGACAGCGCTTTTGTCATGGGGTTGCCCGCCGATGCACAGGATAAGTGGCAGGTGTATCAGCCTGGCAAGCCATTGATTGATCCTGATACCCAGGAAGTGCTGGCGCAGGAAGTGGTTTACTTGGGTGATGTGGACGTGGTCAAGCCGGGCGCGCCCGCGACGATCAAAGTGACCAGTGTGCGCCAGGAAATGGGCTTGGGTGCGCGCTTGGTGGAGGCGAGTGACAAGTTGGTGGCGCAGTATGTGCCGCATCCGCCGGTTGAAAAGATACAGGGCAAGGTGATTTCGCTGTATGGCGGTATGACCCAGGCGGGACAAAATACCGTTGTCACCATTAATAAAGGTCGGCGCGATGGCATGGAAGAAGGTCATGTGCTGGCGCTGTACAAGGCAGGTCGTGAGGTGCGCTATCAGAGTGAATACGTGCAGTTGCCGGACGAGCGCAATGGCCTGTTGTTCATTTTTCGGGTATTTGAGCGGGTTTCATATGGGTTGATCATGGAAACGCATTTGCCCGTGAAAGCGCTGGATACCGTACAAACCCCGTGACCTGCGATGGATGCGCCATTACGCGCTTGGGTGTCCTTAGGGTTAATCAAGGGGCTTGGTAGCGACGGTGCCCGCAAGTTGCTGGCAGCCCTGGGTTCGCCGGAAGCCATCTTGGCCGCTGCACCGGCCACACTCAAACCCTATGTGCGTAGCAACGTCATCAGTGCGCTGCAAGCGGGGGCCGACCCCGCCGCGCTGGACGCCACCGCTCAGTGGCTGCAAGACCCGCAAAATCACATTGTCACCTTGGCGGATGCCGACTATCCGCAAGCCCTGCTGAACATCCCCGATCCGCCCATCCTGCTGTACGTCAAAGGTCGCCTGGATTTGCTCAATCAGCCCGCGTTGGCGGTGGTGGGTAGCCGCAACGCCACCCCGCAAGGCCGACAAAACGCCGAAGCCTTTTCCCAAACGCTGAGTGACGCCGGGCTGTGCGTGGTCAGCGGACTGGCGCAGGGTATCGACGCAGCGGCGCATATTGGCGCGTTGCGCGGACGCGGCAGCAGCATCGCCGTGGTCGGCACCGGGCTGGATCGCGTCTATCCCGCTGCGCACCGTGAGTTGGCGCATCAGTTGGCCGAGCAAGGAGCCATGATTTCCGAATTCCCGCTAGGCACGCCGCCGCTACCGGCCAACTTCCCACGCCGCAACCGTATCATCAGCGGCTTGGCCTTGGGCTGCTTGGTGGTAGAAGCCTCGTTGCAAAGCGGCTCGCTGATTACCGCCCGCCTAGCGATGGAGCAGGGGCGCGAGGTGTTTGCCATCCCCGGTTCAATTCACGCGCCGCAGAGCAAAGGTTGTCATACCTTGATTAAACAAGGGGCCAAACTGACGGAAGCGGCGCAGGATGTGCTGGAAGAATTGGCCGCCGTTTTTACCTCGCCAGCGCCCGCCGCCACTGTGGATAGGCCCGCCGCAACGGACGATGATTTTCTGGCGCAACTGGGCTTTGATCCGGTCGATCTGGATACCCTCAGTGCGCGCAGCGGCTTGACGATCAGTGCGCTATCCGCCATTCTGTTCGCGCTGGAGCTGGAAGGCCGGGTGCAATTGCTACCCGGCAATCTTTATCAACGTACACGTTAGCCTTTGATTATGTTTGAAATTCTCATGTATTTGTTTGAAAGTTATTTCGATGCGGGTCGCTACCCGCCAGCGGAAAAACTGTCGCGCAAACTGTCCGCCGCCGGTTTTGAGGGCGAAGAGATTGATGAAGCATTGTCTTGGTTGGCCGGATTGGAAGCCCAGACCGATGAGCATTATCCCGAACAGTTGCAGCACGGCGGCGTGCGCCATTTTGCCCCGCTGGAGCAACAGTACATTCACCCCGATGGCTTGCGTTTTCTGCTGTTCGCTGAGCAGCAAAACCTGATTGCGCCGGTCGAGCGCGAAATGGTGCTGGATCGTGCCGTGGCCCTGCGCCACGAGCAACTGCCGCTGGACAAGCTCAAGCTGATTATGCTGATGGTGCTGTGGAACCGCCATCAGGACATGGATCCGCTGCTGGTGGAAGAGCTGATTACCCCCTATGAGACGGCCCAACGTCATTGAGATGAGGAAACCATGGCTACTCACCTGCTGATCGTCGAATCGCCCGCCAAGGCCAAGACCTTGCAAAAATATCTGGGCAAGAATTTTGAAGTGCTGGCCTCCTATGGTCATGTGCGCGATCTGGTGCCGAAAACCGGCGCAGTGGATCCTGACCAGAATTTCGCCATGCAGTACGAAACGATTGCCCGCAACAGCAAGCATGTGGATGCGATTGCCAAGGCGGCGGCGGAGGTGGATCACATCTTTCTGGCCCCTGACCCGGACCGCGAAGGGGAAGCGATTGCCTGGCACATTGCCGAATTGCTGAAAAACAAGCGCGCCTTGAAAAACAAGCCGATGCAACGCGTGGTGTTTTATGAAATTACCCAATCCGCTGTGCGTGAGGCGGTGGCGCATCCACGTGACATCGACATGTCGCTGGTGAATGCCCAGCAGGCGCGCCGCGCGCTGGATTACTTGGTTGGCTTTAATTTATCACCGCTGCTGTGGCGAAAAATCCGCGCCGGGCTGTCGGCGGGACGGGTGCAAAGTCCCGCGCTGCGGCTGATTGTCGAGCGCGAGCAGGAAATTGAAGCCTTCCGCCAGCAGGAATACTGGACGGTGCATCTGGACAGCCACAAGGATTTTCAATCGTTCTCGGCCAAGTTATTCCAGTATCGTGGCAATAAACTGGAGCAACTCAGCATTGGCAGTCAGGCCGAATACGAAGACATTCTCGGCAAATTGCAAGCCGCCAAGTTGCCGCCCAAAGTGGTGCGGGTGGAAAAGAAAGCCCGCCAGCGCTATCCCGCCGCGCCGTTCACCACGTCGACCTTGCAACAGGAGGCGGTGCGTAAACTGGGCATGACCTCCGAGCGCACCATGCGCACCGCGCAATCGCTGTATGAAGGCGTGGATATTGGCGGGCAAACCGTCGGTCTGATTTCCTATATGCGTACCGATTCGGTGTCGCTGGCGCAAGAAGCGGTGCAGGAAATTCGCACTTATATTCACGACCACTATGACCGGGACTACCTGCCCGGCAGCCAGCCGCAGTACAAGAGCAAAACCAAAAACGCCCAGGAATCGCACGAGGCCATTCGCCCCACCTCCATTTTGCGCACGCCGGACAGCCTGCGCGCCCACCTCAGCGCCGACCAGGCGCGGCTGTACGAAATGATCTGGAAGCGCACCTTGGCCTGTCAGATGACGGCGGCGCGCTACGACACGGTGAGTCTGGACATTCGCCTGGGCGGCGATGACACCCTGTTCCGCGCTAACGGCCAGACGCTGGTATTCCCCGGCTTCATCAGCGTGTACATGGAAGACGTGGACGACGCCACCGAAGAGGAAGGCGGCAAACTGCCCACGCTGGTGGAAGGCGAAGTGATTCCGCTGGACAAGCTGTACGGCGAGCAACATTTCACCCAGCCGCCGCCGCGCTTTTCGGAAGCCAGTTTGGTCAAGGCGCTGGAAGAATTCGGCATCGGTCGTCCTTCGACCTACGCCACCATTATCTCCACCCTGCAAGCGCGCGAATACGCCATTATCGACAAAAAGCGCTTTGTGCCCACCGACGTGGGGCGCGTCGTCACCAAGTTCCTCACCGAGCATTTCACGCGCTATGTGGATTACCACTTCACCGCCATGCTGGAAGACGAGTTAGACGAAGTGTCCGAAGGCAAGCGCGACTGGATTGGCGTGCTGGCCGCCTTCTGGCAAGGCTTTGATCAACTGATCAAGTCCAAGACTGACATTGAGCGCCCAGTGGAATTGCTGGACGAAGCCTGCCCGGAATGTGGCAAACCGCTGGCGAAAAAACTCAGCCGCTACGGCAGTTTCGTCAGTTGCACCAACTACCCGGAATGCAAATACAAACGCAGCCTGTCCAGCGAGGGTGAGGACGAAGCCGCGCTGCGCGTGGAACTGGGTGTGTATCCCGACGGCGGGCAGCCAGTGCTGCTGCTGCGTGGGCCGTATGGACATTACGTGCAACTGGGCGAAGCTGTGCCGGGCGAAAAAGCCAAGCCCAAGCGCGTGTCCTGGCCCAAGGAATTGCCGCTGGAAGGCGCGGATCTGGCCACGGCGCTGCAACTGTTATCCCTGCCGCGTGAGTTGGGCTTGCACCCCGACAGCGGCAAAAAAGTGGTGGTGAATATTGGTCGCTTCGGCCCCTATATCGGCCACGATGGCAAGTTCAAATCCATCCCCAAGAGCGACAGCATCTTCGAGATTGAGTTGCCGCGTGCGCTGGAATTGCTGGCCCAGAGCCGTGACAACAACACCGTGTTGCGCACCCTCGGTCAGCATCCCGCCGACCAAGCGCCGATTGAAATTTGCGATGGCCGCTACGGCCCCTATGCCCGCCACGGCAAAATCAACGCCACGTTGCCCAAGAACGTCGGCGTCGATGACGTCACACTGGAGCAGGCGCTGGCCCTGATTGCCGCCAAAGCCGAAAAAGCCCCCGCACCTAGCCGTAAACGGGCACCCGCCAAAGTCGCCGCGCCTGCCGAGGCTGAAGCCGCGCCGGTCAAAAAAACCGTGCGCAAAACCGCCAGCAAAACCAGTGCCGCCGCAGAAAAACCCGCCGCCAAAAAAGCCAGCAGCAAGGTGAGCACCGCCAAACCCAAGGCGGCGGCCAAACGCAAACCCGCCGCCAGTTAGCGGTCACGCGCTAGAAACGACCAGGGACGCCACGGCGTCCCTTTTGCATCTTGCGGCTGCGCGGTGTTCAGCCCATGCGCCCGCTGCGGTAATCCTCAATCGCCTGTTGAATTTCCGCTTCGCTGGTCATCACGAACGGGCCGTATTGGGCGATGGGTTGGTTCAAGGGTTTGCCCGCCACCAAAATCAAGCGTGCCGGGTCGTCACTATGCACGCTGAGTTGTTCGCCGTCGCCAAGGACGGCCATGTTTTGCGCCGGGACGAGACTATTTTCGATGCTGACCGCGCCACGATAAACATAGGCGAAGGCATGATGGCTGGCCGGGACGGTGGTGGTGAAAGTCACGTTGCCTGGCAGGTGGATGTCCAGATACAGCGGCTCTGTCACGGGACGTTGCACCGCGCCCGCCACGCTACCGCATTCCCCGGCAATCACGCGCACCGTCACGCCGTCCGGGGTGGTGTATTGCGGGATGCTGTCGCTGGGAATGTCCCGATACCACGGCTGGCGCAGTTTGTCGGCGGCGGGCAGGTTGAGCCAAAGCTGAAAACCTTCCATACGCCCGTCCTGTTGCTCCGGCAATTCGGAATGAATGATGCCGCGCCCGGCCACCATCCATTGCACCCCGCCGTTTTGCAGCAGCCCCTCGTGCCCGGCGCTGTCGCGGTGGCGCATGCGCCCGGCCAGCATGTAGGTAATGGTTTCAAAGCCGCGATGCGGATGGTCGGGAAAACCGCCGATGTAGTCTTCCGGGTCGTCGCTGCCGAAGGCGTCCAGCATCAGGAAGGGATCGAGGCGGCGGTGTAGTTTGCCGGTCAGGACGCGGGTCAGGGTAACCCCTGCGCCGTCGGAAGTGACGACACCGGTGATGAGACGTTCAACGTGGCGTGGGATGGGCATGGCAATCTCCGTGCAAATAAAGGTGTTTGCCGCAGGGGCAAGCGGTAAAATCCGCCGCTCATTATAGGGATTCGTTTGCTCAATAGGGCGAGGTTAAATTATGACAAGCAGAAAAAGTAAAACCGTTGCGGACGCTGACTTGTCCACCAAGCCCGCGCAGATTGCAAATGGCGAGATGTTTTATGTTGGCATCGGTGCGTCTGCGGGCGGGTTGGAAGCGCTGCGGCTGTTGGTGACGAATTTGCCGCCACAGGACAATGTCACGTATGTGCTGGCGCAGCACATGTCGCCGGATCATCGCAGCATGATGGTGGAGCTGCTGGAGCGCGAAACCTCGCTCAAGGTGGAAGCTGCCACACATAACGTGCTGCCGCGTGCCAACGTGATTTACGTTGCACCGCCGAATACCGACATTGCGATTCGCAACGGTAAAATCACCCTCGGAAAACCCTCCAACATGATTGGCCCCAAGCCGTCGGTGGATTTGCTGTTTCTCAGCCTGGCGCAGGATCGTGAGGAAAAGTGTATTGCCATCGTGTTGTCCGGCACCGGCACGGATGGTGCGCGCGGCATCAAAGCGGTCAAGGCCGCTGGTGGCATGACCATCGCCCAGGATCCGACCTCGGCCAAATATGACAGCATGCCGAACGCCGCCGTTCGCATTGGGGGGGCGGATTTTGTGCTGACGCCGCAGGAAATTGCCAGCAAACTGCCGTCCCTGATCAACTCTTTCCCGAATCATCCCGCCAACATGCAGACCAAGGAGCTGCCACTGTCGATACAAGCGGGCATCATCAAGGACATTGCCACGCAAACCGGCATGGATTTTTCCAGCTACAAGGAAGCCACCATCGCCCGTCAAGTGGCGCGGCGCATGGCGGCGCGGCAAATTGCCAGTATCGAGAAATATGGGGAGTATCTGAAAGGCCATCGTGACGAAGTCACCGATCTTGCCAACTCTTTCCTGATTTGCGTCACCTCGTTCTTCCGCGATCCCGAAGCCTTTGAAGCCTTGCGCAAGTTGTTGCAGGAAATGATGACGCGCAAAAAGCAGGGCGACGACATTCGGATATGGGTGCCGGGTTGCGCGACCGGCGAAGAGGTTTACAGCATTGCACTCTTGCTGTCGGAAATCTGCGGACAAGACATCAGTTCGTACAAGGTGCAGATTTTTGCCACGGACATCAACGTCGAGGCGCTGCAAATTGCGCGTGCCGGGATGTATCCGAAATCAGCTTTGTCGGAAATGCAGGATGGTTTGATTTCCCGCTACTTTACCGAGCAAAACGGTACCTACACGATCAGCAAAGGCATCAAGTCCATGGTGCTGTTTGCCCGTCAGGATTTGACTCAGGATCCGCCGTTTGTGCGGCTGGATCTGGTGAGTTGCCGCAATTTGCTGATTTATTTCAAGCCGGAATTGCAGGACGTGGTGATGAAGATTTTCCACTACGGGCTGGTGACGGACGGGATGTTGTTGCTGGGTAAATCCGAATCGGTGGGTAAAAATACCGCCCTGTTTGCCGAAGTGGATCGCCGCAACAAGATTTTTGCCAAGCGTAATACCGCCACGCCGGTGCTGGGCTCGTTTGGCCGGGTACGCAACGTTGGGGTCTATCGTTTACCTAGTGACGTGGAGAAGGTGAAACAAAATCTGCACAGCACCGGCATTGAGCAACTGTCGTCGATTTATGTGCCGCCCAGCATGCTGGTGACCCAAGAAGGCGAAGTGCTGGAGATTTTTGGCGACTGTTCCAATTTTGTGTCGATTCGTACCGGACGGGCGGATTTCAATTTGTTTGCGCTGGTGGAATCCGGGGTACGGGCGCAACTGCGGGCTTATATTCACAACGTGGTGAAAAGCAAGCAGACCTTTTACAGCATGCCGTTGCGCAAGCTGCAAAACGGGGTGGAAATTGCCTATCGCATTGCGGTGCATCACGTCGAAGAGCGTACCCGCTCGGATGCCGATTTGCTGTTGGTGAGCTTTGAACCTTGGCACAGTGCCGACGCTGTATCGCCCACCCAGATACTGGAGACAGATGCCGAGGCGCGCATTTCGGCGCTGGAGTCGGACCTGATGGTCAGCCGCGAAGGTCTGCAAACGGTGATCGAGGAGTTGGAAACGGCCAACGAGGAATTGCAATCGCTGAATGAAGAAGCGCAGGCGGCCAACGAGGAATTGCAGGCTTCCAATGAGGAACTGGAAACTTCCAATGAGGAAATGCAGGCTTCCAACGAAGAGCTGATTACCGTCAACGATGAGCTGAATACCCGCACCGCCGAGTTGGCCAAGAGCAATGATGATCTGAACAATGTTTTGAATTCGTTGAATAAAGCCTTGGTTTTGGTGAATGAAAATCTGTTTGTGACACGCTTCAATCCACTGGCGCTGAATTTCTTTGATATTCCTGCTGGTGTCAGTGTGAATGATTTGCCGGTGAATCTGGCCACTTTGCGTACCCGCTATCCCATGCCGGATTTGTTGCGTCATGTGCAGGAAGTGCTGCATTTCGGTCGTGAGGTGAACTATGCATTCCAAGATGGCGAGCACAGTTTTTTTGTCATGCGTCTCAATCCCTATGTGCAACATTCGCCCGCCGGCAACACGGTGGTGGGGGTGCTGTTGACCATCTATGACGTGACGCAGGAGCGGTTGTCCGCCCGGGCACTGGAAAAAGCATTGGCCGAAAGTGAGGATTTGTATCAGCACGCCCCGGTGGGCTATCACTCCCTGTCGCCGGAAGGCGTGTTCTTGCGGGTTAATGACACGGAATTGGCCTGGCTGGGCTACCGTCGTGAAGAATTGGTCGGGCAGTGCAATGTGCGCAGTTTGTTGACGGCGGAGAGCCAGCAGCGCTTCGATGAAAACTTTCCGCGTTTTTTGCGTGAGGGCTATATCTCGGAACTGGAACTGGACATGATTTGCAAGGATGGCGGTATTTTTCCGGGCACGATCAGCGCCACCTTGCTGCGGGATGAAGCCGGTCGCCCGGTGATGAGCCGTTCTTCGTTGTATGACCTGCGGGAGCGCAAGAATTCGGAGCAGCAGTTGCGGGAAAAAAACCAGATGCTGCAAGACATGGAGGCGCGGCAACGCGAGTTGCTGGAAGGCTTGGATGTGGCCGTGCTGGTGTATGACCAAAGCCAGCGCATTGTCATGATTAACGCCAGTGCGCGTGCCTTGTTGGGATTGGGGGCGGAACAGGCGTTGGCGGGGCAGCGCTTTGGCCTGGACTGGGTATGGGTGAATGAAGATTGGCAGGTGCTGAACTGGGGGCATGATGTGTTGGCGCCGGCCTTCGAGCAGGGCGTGAGTGTGCAGCAGCGGGTCTTGGGCTTGCAACGTCCGAGTGAAAGCGAGCCGCGCTGGTTAATGACCTCGGTGTTGCCGGAGTTCAGCTTGTCGGAGCAAGTTAAGCAAGTGGTGGTGACGCTGTTCGATGTGACAGCGCGCAAGGAAGCGGAGGATCGCTGGAAGTTTGCACTGGAGGGCAGTGGCGATGGCATCTGGGAGGTGAACTTCGTCAACGGACGCATGAAATTCTCGCCGCGCTACCGCAGCATGTTGGGATATGTCGAAGGGGATTTGTCGCCGATGTATGCCGACTGGCTGGGCTATATCCATGCGGATGACGCCGAGCGCACCTTGCATGTGTTGAACAGTTATCTCACGGGCCTGTCGCCGGAATATGCAGCGGAATATCGGGTGCGTTGCAAGGATGGTAGCTACAAGTGGGTATTGGCGCGCGGCCTGATTACCCGCCGTGCCCGCGATGGCCGCCCCTTGCGCATGGTGGGTACCAATACCGACATTTCCCGCATGAAGAATGCGGAAATGGAAGCCTGGAAACAGGCTAATTTTGACGCGTTGTCGGGCTTGCCCAATCGGCGCTTGTTCATGGATCGGTTGGCGCAAGTGCTGAAAAAAGCCGCTCGTCACCAGAGTAAAGCGGCCTTGCTGTTTGTTGACCTGGATCATTTCAAGGAAGTAAACGATACGCTGGGGCATGATGTCGGCGACTTGCTGCTGATGGATGCCGCACGCCGTATTCAGAACTGTTTGCGCGACTGTGATTCGGTGGCGCGTTTGGGCGGGGACGAGTTCACGGTGATTTTGCACGAGCCGCATTCCATGCTGGATATTTCACGCGTGGCCGACAAAATCCTGACCACCCTGGCCGACCCCTATCAGCCGCAAGGGCATGTGATTTATCTCAGTGCCAGCATTGGCGTGGCACTGTACCCGGAGGATGCGCTCGAATCGTCTGACCTGATTAAACGCGCCGATCAGGCCATGTATGCCGCCAAAACAGACGGGCGCAATCGCTATCGCTTCTTTGAATCTTCCATGCAGGAAAACGTCACGCGCCATTTGCGCCTGTCCAACGATCTGCGTCTGGCTTTGAACAACGGCCATCTGCAAGTGCATTACCAGCCCATCGTGTCGTTGCAGGACGGCAGTATTCACAAGGCCGAGGCCTTGTTGCGCTGGCAACACCCCGACATGGGCTCCGTGTCACCGATGACCTTTATCCCGATTGCGGAAGAACTGGGCCTGATCCACGACATTGGCAAGATGGTGTGGCATGAGGCGGCCAGGCAGGCGGCGGTTTGGACAAAACTGTCTGGGCAGCCGTTTCAGGTCAGTGTCAACCAATCACCGATGCAGTTCTCCCAGGATTTGTACCCTTTCCACGAATGGGCTCAGGCGGCAGGTGCCGAGCAGGGAGCGGTGATTGTGGAAGTCACGGAAAGTGTGGTGATGAACAACACCACCAATGTCAGCGGACATTTAGCGGCCTTGCGCGATGCAGGGATTGAAGTGGCGATTGATGATTTTGGTACTGGTTATTCCTCGCTGGCCTATTTGAAGAAATTCCATGTGGATTACCTGAAAATCGACCAATCGTTTGTGCAGCATCTGGGGGATAGTGTGCAGGATCACGTGCTGTGCGAGGCCATCGTGGCGATGGCGCACAAGCTGGACATCAAGGTCATTGCTGAAGGGGTGGAAAGCGACGCGCAGCGTCGCTTGTTGGCGCAGATGGGCTGTGATTACGCGCAGGGCTCCCTGTTCTCGCGGGCGATTCCGGCGCCGGAATTGACCGCCTTGATCGAGGCGCAGGTCGCAATTTAGCAGCGCCTGGATCGCGCCTCAATCCGCAGGCAGGTGATCTAGCAGACGTTGGTGAATGCCACCGAACCCCCCGTTGCTCATGACCAGAATGTGGTCGCCCGGTTGGGCCGCGTGGCAAAGATCGGTGACTAGTTGGGTCAGATCGGTTGCCACATGCAGTTTGTCACCCAAGGGCGCCAACGCGCCGGCGGCATCCCAGTTCACGCCCCCAGCGTAGCAATACACTTGATCGGCTGCCTGCAAGCTGGCGGGCAGGGCGGCTTTCATCACGCCCAGCTTCATGGTGTTGGAGCGCGGTTCCAGCACGGCCAGAATGCGCGCCGCGCCGACCTTGTGACGCAATCCTTCCAAGGTGGTGGCAATCGCCGTGGGGTGGTGGGCGAAGTCGTCATACACCGTGATGTCGTTCACCACGCCGCGCACTTCCATGCGCCGCTTCACGTTTTTGAATGCGGCCAGTGCGGCCAGGCCATGTGCCACCGGCACCCCGGCATGACGGGCGGCGGCCAGCGCGGCCAGGGCGTTCTGGCGGTTGTGTTCGCCCAGCAAGTCCCAGTGCAATTTGCCCTGCACGACGCCATTCAGGCGTACCACCTGGTCGGCGTCAATGTCCCAGCCGGACGCATCGCCAAATTTTTCCACCGGTGTCCAGCAGCCGCGTTGCAATACCGTGTCCAGCGCGGCGGCGCGGGCGTTGCTGACGATCAGTCCGGCGTTGGGCACGGTGCGCACTAGATGGTGAAACTGGGTTTCGATGGCGGCGAGGTCGGCAAAAATATCGGCGTGATCGAATTCCAGATTGTTCAGCACGGCGGTGCGCGGGTGGTAATGCACAAATTTTGAGCGCTTGTCGAAAAACGCCGTGTCATATTCGTCGGCTTCAATCACAAAAAACGGCGAATCCGTTAGCCGCGCCGAAATGCCGAAATTCTCCGGCACGCCGCCAATCAGAAAGCCGGGGGTTAAGCCCGCATGTTCCAAAATCCACGCCAACATGGCGCTGGTGGTGGTTTTGCCATGTGTGCCGGCGACCGCCAGCACCCAGCGATCACGCAGCACGTTTTCCGCCAGCCATTGTGGGCCGGAAATATAGGGCAGGTTGCGGTTGAGGATTTCCTCCATCAACGGGTTGCCACGCGACACCACGTTGCCAATGACGAATAAATCGGGATTGAGGTCGAGCTGGCCGGGGTCGAAGCCGGAAATCAGCTCGATGCCCTGCGCCGCCAGTTGCGTGCTCATCGGTGGGTAAACATTGGCATCGCAGCCGGTCACCCGAAAACCGGCTTGTTTGGCCAGCACCGCCAGCCCGCCCATAAACGTGCCGCAAATGCCGAGGATGTGGATGTGTTTCTTCATGGTTGTTCGCTTTGAGTGGTTAGTCGTTCGTTGGGAGTTAGGTGCGGAAAGTGAAGTAAACCGCGCCCATCAGGCAGAGTGCGGCGTACAGGTAGTCCCATTTCAGCGGTTGCTGCATGTACAGCACAGCAAAAGGGACGAACACTAGCAGGGTGAGAACTTCCTGCAAAATTTTCAACTGCGCCAGACTCAAGACGGTATAGCCGATACGGTTGGCGGGCACCTGCAACAGGTACTCGCACAGGGCGATGGCCCAGCTTGCCAGTGCGGCGATATACCAAGGTTGGTGCGCCAGATTTTTCAGATGGCCATACCAAGCAAAACTCATGAATAAATTGGAGAGCAACAAGAGTAATACCGTGAGAGTTAGCGGCTGTGAAATTAAATTCATTATTTACTAGTGTGTTGTTTTTAAATTTATTTTTTTGAAAATTTACCAAGGTTTTGTCGGGTGAATCGTGAGGTATGGTACCACAGTCATCCCGGTGTTCCGGTCGGGTGCCGTGTCGCAATTGCCTAGGCAATTCCCGGCTCGGCGGGTCGTGAAACGATTCTGCGAAAAGGGGCTTTTCGTTGCTGAAATTTATGCTAGGATGCGCGCCTCGGATACATTTCGTATTTATCTAATCTCTTGGGAGGAGAAAAAATGTCTTTTATCGCGACTCTGTGTGCTTGGGGTACTGCTGTTGCTGCTGTGTTGTTTTCCGGCTGGATGGTAATGCAGTTGTTCAAGAGCAACTAAGTACCAACCGCATCAAATAAAAAAACCAGCTCCGGCTGGTTTTTTTATTGTTCGCCATGAGACATGACTTTTTAACACGACAAAATGCAGGTGCGCTGCTGCTAGGCGCGCTGTGCCTGTTCGGCTTTGCGCCGTTCGGGCAGTTCTGGTTGCCGCTGCTGGCGCAGGGCGGGCTATTTTGGTTGTGGTATCGCGCCGACACGCCGCGTCTGGCTGCGCAGCATGGATTCGCCTTTGGGCTGGGGTTGTTTTGCGCCGGGGTAAGCTGGATTTATGTCTCGCTGCACGATTATGGCGACATGCCCATGCTGTTGGCGGCGGGGGCGACGCTGGCCTTTTCGGCCTTTCTGGCGCTGTTCACCGCGTTGGCGGGCTATGCCCAAGCGCGCTTGCCGCTGGGGCGTGAGGCGCGTTTGCTGTGGGTGATGCCGGTCAGTTGGGTGTTTATCGAATGGTTCCGTGGGATGTTCCTGACGGGCTTTCCCTGGTTGACCTTGGGCTATGTGCACAGCGACAGCCCGCTGGCGGGCTATGCGCCGTTGCTGGGGGTGTACGGCGTGTCGTTGCTGGCGGCACTGAGCGTGGCCTGGTTGTTGGCGGTGGTGCAGCGCCGGGAAAGCTGGCGCTGGCTGGCGTTGTTGGGGGTGTTGGCGCTGTGGGGCGGCGGAGCAGTTTTGCGGCAGGTGGAATGGACGCAGCCGGAGGGCGCGCCGTTTTCGGTGGCGTTGATACAGGGCAATGTGCCGCAGGAGCGCAAGTTCCGCCACGAGGAGCGCGACATCACGCTGTTGTGGTATCTGCACGCGGTGGAGGCCAGTACGGCGCGCTTGACCGTGTTGCCGGAATCCGCCTTTCCCATGTTCCGCGACGAAGTGCCGTCGGTGGTGGTGCGGGATTTGCAGGCAGCGGCCCGGCGCAATGGTGGTGACGTGCTGATTGGCGCGTTTGAGGAAGACCGGCGCGGCTATTTCAATAGTGTGTTCACGCTGGGCAGTGCCCGCGAGCAGCGCTACGACAAGCAGCATCTGGTGGTGTTTGGCGAATTCATTCCGCTGCGGCCGATTTTTGGCTGGCTGATTAACGAGGTGCTGCATATTCCCATGGGCGATTTGATGCGCGGCGCGGACGACCAACCGCCGTTGCAGGTGGCCGGGCAGCGCGTGGCGGTGAGCATTTGCTACGAGGATGTGTTTGGTGAGGAAATCATCCGTGCACTGCCCGCCGCCAGCGTGTTGGTCAACGTCACGAATGACGGCTGGTTTGGCAACTCGCCCGCCGCCGCGCAGCACAACCAGATGGCGCAGTTCCGTGCGCTGGAGACCGGACGCATGTTGCTGCGTGCCACCAATACCGGCATGACCAGTATCATCGGCCCGCACGGCCAAGTGCTGCAACAACTGCCGCCGCATCAGGCGGGCACCCTGCGCGGCCTGGCGCAAGGCTATCGCGGCAGCACGCCGTATGTACGCTGGGGCAATGCCGCCGTGTGGCTGATGTGGTCGCTGATGCTGCTGCTGGCCTGGGGGCATGAGCGGCACACGCGGCGCGCTTTTTTCGCCTGAGTCCAGCCCTCGGTGGCGGTCTCGCCGATCGCTGCGCGCGGCCCCATGACCGGCGAAGAGGTCTTTTCGTAAGGTTTTGTAAGGTACAATGCGCCCCATCCACATTTCACGGGCAGGGCCAGCGCATGATTTCGCCTCCATTCCATCGGCATTTTTTGACCACCGCCAAACAGGCGCTGCGGCGGCGTTTCAGCTTGCAGGACGATCAGGCGGATTTCGAGGCGATTGACCGTACCTTGCGCGACGGGGTGGCGATGCGGGGTACCAATCTGTGGGTGCTGATGCTGGCCATTTTCATCGCCTCGATTGGGCTGAACGTCAATTCCACCGCCGTGATTATCGGTGCGATGCTGATTTCGCCGCTGATGGGGCCGATCATGGGCGTGGGTTATGGCGTGGGCATCAACGACTACCAGCTCATTGAAAAAGCCATCGGTAATTTGCTGGTGGCAATTTTTATCGCCCTGCTGACGTCCACCTTGTATTTTCTGGTCAGTCCCTTGTCCGCCGCGCAATCCGAATTGCTGGCGCGCACCACGCCGACGATTTGGGATGTGCTGATTGCGTTGTTTGGCGGTCTGGCGGGCATGATTGCCGTCACGCGCAAGGAAAAATCCAACATCTTGCCCGGTGTGGCGATTGCCACGGCCCTGATGCCACCGCTGTGTACCGCCGGTTATGGTATTGCCAATGGCTCGCTGGAGATTTTTCTCGGCGCGTTCTATCTGTTCTGCATCAATGGCGTGTTCATCGCCTTTGCCACCTTGATTCTGGTCGGTTACCTCCACCCGCCGCACATGCGTTTCGTCAATCCGCAGGTCGAGCGCAAGGTGAAGTTTTATACCTACAGCGTGGTGTTGTGCACCATCTTGCCGAGTATTTATCTGGCGTATGGGCTGGTGACGCGCGAGGTGTTCCAGTCCCGCGTGCATGAATTCATTCGCAACGAAGTGGTGTTTGAAAACAGTTTTATCGCCCGGCAAAACATTCAGCCCGAATCGCAATTGATCGAATTGACGCTGGTGGGGCAGAAAATTTCTGCCGGGCAACTGGCGGCGCTGTCGCACAAACTGGCCGACTATCATCTGGCGCAGGCCAAGTTGCTGGTACGGCAAACGGTGGTGCGCGAACTGGATGAGGCCAAGCTGAAAAAATCCTTGTTGAGCGAGGTGTTGAGTAACAATCAGGCGGTGTTTGATGCCAAGAATCAGCAGATTCAGGCGCTGGAAGCGCAAGTGGCGCAGTTGACCGCGCAGCAGGGCCAGCAGGCGGCGTTGCGGCAAACCGAGCAAACTTTGCTAGGCGAATTCGCCGTGTTGTTTCCTCAGGTGCGCAAGCTGGCGCTGGCCAAAAGCACACTGTACACAACCGATAGACAGGAGAGCACACCGGTGTTGCTGGTAACCGTTATTGCCAATAAACGACTTTCCCGCGATGAGCTGCGCCGTAGTGCGGATTGGTTGAAAGTGAAAACCGGGGTAGCCGATGTGCGGCTGACCATGGACGTGCAGTCACAACTGCCCTGAATGCAAGGAGAGAAAAATGAGTACGGTGATGCTGACGAGTGATGTGTTGTGGGGCTGGCGTCCAGCCGTGGTGTCGATGGGGGTGTTTGCCCTGACTTATGGTTGTATCCTCACTGAAAAATTCAACCGTGCGGTGGTGGCCCTGCTGGGGGCGGGGCTGATGGTGATGATGGGCGTGCTGCATCAAACGGAGGCCTTTGCCGCACTCGACCTGAATACCATTGGCCTGCTGACCGGGATGATGGTGATTGTGTCCATCATGCAGGAAACCGGGGTGTTTCAGTACATGGCAATCTGGAGCGCCCAGCGGGTGCAGGCCGACCCTTGGGGGGTGATGCTGATGCAGGCGGTGATTACCGCGCTGTTCTCCGCCCTGCTGGATAACGTCACCACGGTGCTGCTGATTACGCCGATTGTGTTGCTGCTGGCTAGGGAATTGCAGCAGAATGCCACCCCCTATCTGTTGAGCATGATTTTTGCCTCCAATATCGGCGGGGCGGCGACGCTGATCGGCGATCCACCCAACATCATGATAGGCTCGGCGGCCCGGCTGGGCTTCAACGACTTTTTGTGGCACGTTGGCCCGGCCGCGCTGCTGGTGTTTGCGTTGCTGTTGCTGGTGCTGTACGGACTGTGGGGGCGCAAGCTGCATGCCAGTCCGGCGGCGCGGGCAACGGTGATGGCGATGGATGCACGCGCCGCCATTTGCGATGTGCGGTTGCTGAAGCAATCCAGCGCGGTGCTGGGGCTGGTGATGCTGGGCTTTGCTCTGGCGGGCAGCCTGCATCTGGAGCCGGCCACCCTTGCCATGTTCGGCGCGGCGTTGCTGTTGTTGCTGCGCACCCACGGGCTGTCGTCCGAATCCCAGTCGCATTATGTGGATCGGGTGTTCGGCCAGGTGGAATGGGTGACGATTTTCTTTTTCATCGGTTTGTTCGTGGTGGTGGCCGGGGTGGAAAAGACCGGCTGGTTGTCCTTGCTGGCGCACGAAATCCTGGCGCTGACGGCGGGTGATCCGCTGGCCAGCACCATGGCGATTTTGTGGGTGTCAGCCATCGCCTCGGCGCTGGTGGACAACATCCCTTTCGTGGCCACCATGATTCCGGTGGTGCAGGACATGTTGCCCAGTCTGGACGCGCAACAGGGGACGACCTTGTGGTGGGCCTTGTCGCTAGGGGCTTGTCTGGGCGGCAACGGCAGTTTGATGGGTGCCTCGGCCAATCTGGTGGTGGCTGGATTTGCGGAACGCGCCGGGCAGCCGCTGCGCTTTGTGCCGTTTTTGTTGCTGGCGTTTCCGTTGATGCTGGCCAGCATCGCGGTCAGTGCCGGGTATCTATGGTGGCGGTATTTTTGAAACTCGTCGGGGCGCGATTCCCGGCGAACATTGTCGGGGTAAGAAAAGATGTTTTTCAATCCATCGCGTGATGAAGCGCGGCTGTTTTTATTCGAGACCTGGCGCAAGAAACGCGCCGGGGAGTTGTTGACGCCGCTGGAAGATTTGGCGGCGCAGTTAATCGCCAAGCATCCCGAATACCATGCGGTGTTGCAGGACAAGGAGCGCTTCCTGGCGCGGGATTACCACCCGGCGCAGGGCGAGGCCAATCCGTTTTTGCATTTGATGATGCACCTGACCATCGAAGAGCAGATTTCGCTCGACCAGCCCCACGGGCTGCGGGCGCATTTCACGCGCTTGAGTGAGGCGTTCCAGTCGGAACACGATGCGCAGCATCGCATGATGGAATGTCTGGGGGAAATGATCTGGCAGGCGCAGCGGCAAAATACGCCGCCGGATGGGCAGGTTTATCTGGATTGTCTGGCCAAGGCGCGTTGAGCCTGGCGTTGGGGCGTCCTGAAAATGCCGCGCAACGCAGCCATCAAGCGGTACCGTCGGTTTTGCGAGGTTCTTTCTTGAACAGCAAATCGTAGCCCGCCACCACGTCAAACAATTCTGCGTCGATGTTGTTTTGGCGCAGGCGGTGAAATTCCTGTCTCAACTCATCCAGCATTTCGTTGATGTTTTTTTCTGCCCGCTGCATGGCGGCCAGGCGGCTGGCGTTTTCGCTGGCCAGCGATTCGGTGCAGGCGCGAAACAGACTGATAAACAGATGTTCATTCAGCATGGCACGCAGGGTGTCGGGGCCGCAATGCAGCACTTCCGCCAGATGCTTGCTTGGCCAGGGCAGGGACTGCACTTGGTTTTTCCAGGCCGTGTCCAGTGGCAGCAGGCGTTGCCCCGTGGCTTGATATTGTGTGCCGCCCTGTGGACGATTGTGAAATACCTGCACACTGCTGAGTTGCGCCATGTGAGGTTCCAGTGCCGTCAGCAAGTCGGTGACCAGTGCGCCGATGCCTTGCAGGGAGTTGGGGACATTGAACACTTGCGCTGCGGGCAGGCCAGCGGCGGCCAATTGATCGGCCACCCGTTCGCCGACGCACCACAGGCGCAGTGACCTGTGCTGCGTTGGCAATTGGCTGAGGGCAAACGCAGTCAAGCTATCGTTGAACTGCCCCACCAGTCCTTGATCGGAGCCAAACAAAATGGCCGCCGTTTGGCCATGTGCGGGGGCGTCGGCGGCGTTGAACGGGTGTTGGCGAAAACAGGCGGATAGGCCCAGTTGCACCGTGCGGTTGTAGTTTTCCAGTGCCTGTACGGCTTGCTCGTATTGGGTAATGCTGGCGGCGGCCAAGGCTTTCATGGTGCGCACCACGGCCTCCAGATCGCTGGCTCCGTCGATTTTGCGCCGCAAGGCTTCCGGGGAATCACTCATGCGGCAGGTCTGCCAAGGCGTGGCGGGCGAGTTGCAGCAAGGCCTGTCGATCTTCTTCAGCCAGTTTGCGGGCGCTGATAAAGCGTTGCCGCATGTCGGCTGGCAGTTGCTGGCTTTGGGTGCGCACGGCTTGTTCGGCAGTGCGTATGCGGTTCAGGGGAAGGTCGTCGAACAGCCCTTCGGTCAGGGCCAGCAACACCATGATTTGCGCCTCGATGGGTAACGGGTCGAATTCCGGCTGTTTCAGACAGGCGCGGATGCGTAGGCCGTGGTCGATAATGCGCCGGGTGTGTTCGTCCAGCCGGGTGCCGAAGCGGGCAAAGGTTTCCAGTTCCTCGAATTGTGCATACGCCAGTTTCAGGCTGCCTGCCACGGCGCGATAGGCGGCGTACTGTGCTTTGCCGCCGACGCGAGACACCGATTTGCCGACATCCACGGCGGGCAGGATGCCCAGCTCGAACAAGCGTGGCGACAGGTAGAGCTGGCCGTCGGTAATGGAAATCAAATTGGTCGGAATGTAGGCCGACATGTTTTGCGCTTCGGTTTCGATGATGGGCAGCGCGGTCAAGGAGCCGCCGCCTAAATCGGCGTGCAAATGGGTGGCGCGTTCCAGCAGGCGCGAGTGGATGTAGAAAATGTCGCCGGGATAGGCTTCGCGCCCCGGCGGGCGGCGCAGCAGCAGCGACAGTTCGCGGTAGGCGCGAGCGTGGTGGGTCAGGTCGTCATACACGATCAGCACGTCGCGGCCCTGCTCCATGAAATGTTCGGCAATGCTGGTGGCGGCATAGGGGGCGATGTAGGCCAGGCCGGGTGGGTCGCTGCCTTCTGTCACCACCACCACGCTGTAGGCCAATGCGCCTTTTGCCCGTAAATCGGCCACCACCCGCGCCACGCCGGAGGCACGCTGGCCGATGGCGCAGTAGATGCACAGCACATTGTGTTCGCGTTGGTTGAGGATGGTGTCCAGTGCCAGCGCGGTTTTGCCGGTTTGGCGGTCGCCCAGAATCAATTCGCGCTGGCCGCGCCCGATGGGAATCAAGGCGTCGATGACTTTGATGCCGGTTTGTAGCGGCACCGTCACCGGGGCGCGTTCCATGATGCCGCGCGCCGGGCGCTCGATGGGCAGGCGCTGGCTGAATACCAGATCCCCCAAGTCATCCAGTGGGTTACCCAGCGGGTCGATAACGCGGCCAATCAAACCGTCACCGACGGGTACATCCATGACCCGCCCGGTGCGGGTCACGTCATCGCCAGCACGTAGTTGCCAGCTATCGCCCAGCAATACCACGCCGATTTCTTCTTCGTCCACATTGAAGGCGATGCCGTGCAGGCCGTGCGGAAATTCCAGTAATTCCTCAAAACCGACGCCGGGCAAGCCGCTGACTTTGGCAATCCCGGCAGAAACGCTGGTGACGATACCGGTTTCTTGCAAGCAAGGGCGGGTGTCGTAGGCTTGGTTGGCAAAGTCCGGCAGGTTCACGTGGCATCCTCAAAAGGTTTGATGCGTTGCAACAGATAATCGTTGGCGTTCCACGGCAATTTGTAGCCGGGGATGTGTAATTCCAGTCCGCTTAGGCAGCCGGGTTCCAGATGGAAGCTCAGTTGTGGGCAAAAGGCTTGCAGCCCATTGCGCAGCGTATCCTGGGTGGCGGCGCTGAGTGGGCGTGCGCTGTGGACGGCAATTTCCCCGGCTTGTGCCAGTTGTGTCCGGGCGTCGGCGGGTAATTCCGGCAGGCGGCGTAACAGTTGGGCTGCCATGCGCTCGTCCAGATGGTCGTCGGCCAAGTCGCGTATCAGTTGCTCGCCGAGCAAAAAGACCTGCTGCCGCACATGCTGCTGCACGTCGTTTTCACGCTGCGCCAGGGTTTGTTGCCACTGTGCCTGGCAGCGGTCGCGTAACTGTTCGGCCTGCTCGCGGGCCTGCTCCAGCAGTTGTTGCCGCTCCAGTTCGGCAGCTTCCCGGGTGGCTTGCAGTGCGCTGGCGCGTTCGTGGGCGATTTGTTGTTGCTGCGCCGTCAGGCTGGCCTGTTGCGCGGTCACGCTGGCAAGTTGGTCGGCGGCGGCGGCCAGTTGCGCGGCGATGTGTTGCTCGCGCTGATCCACGGCATCCAGAATACGCTGGTAGAGAAAGCGCTTCAGCAGCCAGATCAGCAGCAGAAAATTGACCGTTTGGGCGGCGACGGTAAACCAGTCGATCAGCATGCTATTTCACCGTGGCGATGACGTGATTCCAGAACGGGTTGGCGAAAATCAGAATCAGCGACACCACAAAACAGTAAATGGCGGTGGATTCGATCATGGCCAAACCGACAAACAAGGTGCGGGTGATGGTTTCCGACGCGTCTGGTTGTTGTGCCAGCGAGCTCAGCGCGGTGGCCACCGCGCGGCCTTCGCCCAGTGCCGGGCCAATGACGCCGATGCTGATGGTCAGGCCTGCGGTGACGATGGAGGCAAGGGCGATGAGGGTGGTGCTGTCCATGAGGATTCCTTTCGTTATTCGGACGCGGGGTCGTCGGTATGGAGTTGCAGGGCGGCAGCGATATACACCGCCGCCAGAACGGTGAAAATGTAGGCTTGTACCATGCCGGTCAGCAGGCCCAGGGCTTTCATGACCATGGGGAAAATGAACGGGGTGATGGTGAGCAGGATGGAAATGATCATGGCGTCGCTCATCATGTTGCCGAACAGCCGCACCGCCAGCGCCAGGGTGCGTGACAATTCGCCGATGATATTGAACGGCAGCATGATGGGCGTCGGTTCGAGATAGGTTTTCAGGTAGCCTTTCCAGCCCTGGTCGGCGACCCCATACAGCGGGATGGCGATAAAGACGCACAAGGCCAATGCCAGGGTGGTGGAGAGTGAAGCGGTGGGGGGCTCGAAATGCGGGATGACGGAAAGCAGATTGGCGCTGGCGATAAACAGGAACAGCGTGCCCAGAAACGCTAAATAAGGACGTGGACGCGACAGACCGACATCGGCAATCTGTTTCAGCAGGGTCAGCACGACGACTTCCAGCAGATTTTGCCAGCGGGAGCGTTGTGGGGTGTGGGACAGGTTGCGGGTGATCCATCCAGCGCCCAATGTCAGGATGGCCATCAGGCCCCAGGTATACACAATGGTGGCATTCAGCTTGAGCCAGCCGTATTGCCAGTAGAGGATGTCGTCAGGGCTGAGTGTCATGTGCGATGGCTCCGTAGGAGGTGAAATGGCGGCTGGTCAACCAGCGCATCAGGACGAAGGCGGTGACGGCAGACAGCCAACGTTGCCAGTCGTTGCCGCACAAAAGATACAGCCCGACGGTGGTGACGCTGCTGCGCAATAGCAGGCTGAGCAGAAACCACCGGGCCGGATGTGGGGAGGGCAGGGCGCGGCGAATCGTCCACCAGAGTCCGATGAAGAACAGCCCGCCGAGTAGCAGCCCGCCCACAAATGCGGCGATCATTGGCGCTCCCGGGCGTGGATTTTGCGTTTTTCAACGCCCACCCAGTACCAGGCTTGCCAGCAGCCCAGGCACAGCCCCAGCACTAGCAGACTCAAGGTCCAAGAGTGGTTGATGGGGTGATGCTTGTCCAGCCAGAGGCCGAGCATGGTGCCCAGCAGGGTGGGGACGACTACTGCCCAGCCGATCAGGCCGAATAGACCGAAACCCTGCCAGATGGTCTGGTTGGTTTTGCGTTGTGCCTTCAGCTTTCGAGATTCCTGTTGGCTTATTTGCTGGATGACATGCGCCGGATGGTGGCGTTTTGGGGGGCGGAAGTCAGTCATGTTGCAAGCGGGCAAAGCGTCGCACAAAACCTTGTTCCAGCTTGCCGAGCGTGGTGCGCAATTGCCGCTCTGTTTCATCCATGCTGGCAAATTCACGACTGACCGCCGCGCGCAACTCACCCAGCGGGAGATTGGCAATGGCGTGGTGTACTGCAATGTCAACATTCGGCCCGTGCTTGACCAGCAAGCCATCGTCGGTGGCGATGTAATGTGTTTCACCCGCCGCATCTTCCCAGACGAGTATGCCGGCAGTCAGCACCGCGACACAATCAAGGCGGCGCGGCAAGATGCCGAAAGAGCCGTTGGCGGTCTGGGCCACGATACGCCTGACATCGACGTGACGGGCAAATACCCGAAAAGGCAGTGAGAGAGTGACAACCATGTTGTACGTTTCCGGTAAAAGGGAAGCATAATTCCATGCCAACGATAGCAGATTTTCTTTGCGATGTGTGTCACTCGTCGGTTGCGTTTGAGTAAGTGGCGCACGAGCAAACGGTGCGGTAATAAAAATGTTTAAGAAACTATTTGACACTGGTTAATTGAGCTGGAATAATAGCCAGATAATTTTGGAGGGGTGGCCGAGTGGTTAAAGGCAGCAGACTGTAAATCTGCCCTCTTATGAGTACGATGGTTCGAATCCGTCCCCCTCCACCAAAATTCATAGTCTGGTGAATCTGTTTCGGTATCGACTCGCGGGTGTAGCTCAATGGTAGAGCAGAAGCCTTCCAAGCTTACGACGAGGGTTCGATTCCCTTCACTCGCTCCAGTTTTATGCCCATGTGGCTCAGTGGTAGAGCACTCCCTTGGTAAGGGAGAGGTCGCGAGTCCGATTCTCGCCATGGGCACCACGTATTTTTAATGTTTGCATTGATGGGGAAAAGTCATGGCAAAAAGTAAATTTGAACGTACAAAGCC
>DHYQ01000100.1:0-1172 GCA_002414205.1 Gallionellaceae bacterium UBA5126
TGAACATGCACGATTTGCTGCATGCCAAGGTGATTTGATTTTTGAGGGGAGACAACATGTTAGTGAGCCGTGCCAAATTGATCCGTGCCGTGGCGTTTGATGTCGATGGCGTGATGACGGACGGGGGGCTGTACCTCGGCGACAGCGGGGAGGAATTCAAGCGCTTCAATTCGCTGGATGGGCATGGCATCAAGATGTTGCTCAACAGCGGCATTCAGGTGGCGATCATCACTGGGCGCACCTCGAATTGCGTGGCCTTGCGCGCCAAAAATCTGGGCATCACGGACGTGTATCAGGGCGTGGAAGACAAATTCGCCGCCATGCTGGATTTTCTGGGAAAGCACCAGTTGCCACGCGATGCGGCGGCGTTTATGGGCGATGATGTGATGGATTTGGCGGTCATGCGTCGCGTAGGTTTGGCCTTGAGCGTGCCGGATGCGCCGCAGCGGGTGCGTGATCATGCGCATTACGTCTCCCAACGCCGGGGCGGCGAAGGCGCGGTGCGCGAAGTGTGCGAGCTGATTTTGTCGGCGCAGGGCTTGTTGGAAGCGCAGTTCACCCCGTATTTGTAATGTCTCGTTTCGAGCGCGTCCGCCACTGGTTGCCGCTGTTGCCCTTGCTGGGACTGCTGGCCGTCACCTACTGGTTGAACCAGCAGGTGCAACTGGACAATCTGCCTGCCGATAGCAAAAAGCTGCATGTGCCGGATGCGGTGATGGAGGGATTCTCCGCCCTGACGCTGGATACGCAAGGTCTGCGCCGGGGGCTGATGACGGGCAAGACCATGCTGCATTATCCCGACGACGATAGTTCTGAAATCCTTCAGCCACGCATCAGCAGTTTTGCGGCGGGGCGTGCGCCGTTGCAGATGACGGCGCAAAAGGGGGTGATTCAGGGGCGGGGCGATGAGGTGCAACTGCAACAGGGGGTGCAGGTTGTGCGCCCGGCCACGGCGGATGTGCTGGAGATGCGGGTGTACACCGAGTTTTTGCGCGTGTTGCCGAATCAGGATTGGTGCGGTACCGATTTGCCGGTGCGCATGGAGCAGGGACGCGATGTGCTGTCCGCTGTGGGGATGGAAATGGATAACCGGACGCAACGCTTGCTGTTGCGCGCCAATATTAGAGCTGATTATGCAACGCCTGCCAAACCTTAGTTTTTTCATGACCTGC
>DHYQ01000100.1:1278-7661 GCA_002414205.1 Gallionellaceae bacterium UBA5126
GTGGTGGATGATGCCAAGCAGATCAGCACTTTCAGCGGGCGGGTGCAGTTGATGCAAGGCACGTTGTTGATGCGCGGCGAGCGCATTGTGGTGACTCAGGACAAGGATGGCTACAAGCACGCCACCATTACCGGCAGCCCAGCCACCTTCCGCCAGAAGCGCGAGGGCGTGGATGAATATGTTGATAGCGATGCCCAGCGCATCGAATACGACACGCATGCCGACATCGTGCATCTGTACGGTCAAGCACACATCAAACGCGAATTGGATGACGTGCGCGGCGAGCATATTGTGTACAGCACCCAGACCGAAATTTTCCGCGTGGAAAGCGGCGATGCGCCAGCCACTGCCAATATGCCGAAAAAACGGGTGCGTGCGGTGTTGCAGCCCAAGAAAGACAAGGACAAGGCCCCTGCGCCTTTGCCGATCCGGCCCGCGCCAACGTTGTCACCGACGGAGTAAGGCATGAGTGAATTGCGCGCCGTTGGGCTGAAGAAAAAATATGGTTCCCGCACCGTGGTGCAAAACGCCGCCTTGTCGGTGAAAAGCGGCGAAGTGGTGGGGCTGCTGGGGCCGAATGGCGCGGGCAAGACCACTTCCTTCTACATGATCGTGGGTCTGGTGGCGGCAGATGGTGGGCACATTTACATCGACCAGAACGACATTACCCACTTCCCGATTCATCGCCGTGCCCGCATGGGGCTGGGCTATCTGCCGCAGGAAGCGTCTATTTTTCGCCGTCTGACGGTGGCGCAAAACATTCAGGCCGTGCTGGAATTGCAGGGTTTGACCGGCGAAGCGCTGGACACACGCCTAGAGCAATTGTTGGAAGATTTGCACATCGTGCATATCCGCGATAATCCGGCGGTCAGCCTGTCCGGTGGTGAGCGCCGCCGGGTGGAAATTGCCCGTACCCTGGCCACCGAGCCACGTTTTATCCTGCTGGACGAGCCATTTGCCGGGGTGGATCCCATCGCCGTGCTGGATATTCAAAAAATCATTCGCTTTCTCAAGGCACGTGACATCGGCGTGCTGATTACCGACCACAATGTGCGCGAAACGCTGGGCATCTGCGACCGCGCCTACATCATCAATGCCGGGGAAGTCATGGCGGAAGGCAATCCTGACGAAATCATTTATAATGAAAACGTCCGAAAAGTCTATCTGGGCGAAAATTTCAAACTGTGATTCACCTGCCCGGGACTTGGTCTAACGCCTGCACCTCATGAAAACATCCTTACAACTCCGCATGTCGCAACAGCTTGCACTGACGCCACAGTTGCAGCAAGCACTGCGTTTGTTGCAATTATCTTCCTTGGACATGCAACAGGAAGTGGCGCGGATGCTGGAAGAAAATCCCATGCTGGAGTTGAGCGATGACAGTCCCTCGCCGGTGCGAGAGGCAGAATCCAGCAACAACAACGACCCCGTCGAAGTGGAAAGCGTCGAAGACCGGGATTTTTCCCAAGAAGCAGCGGATTGGAATCATCCAACCTACAGCGATGATGACGAAAATTTTTCCGAACAAGCGATGGATGGTGGCAGTCTGCGCGATTACCTGTACGAGCAGTTGCATCTGAGTCAACTGGACGAGGCAAATTGCAGCATCATCAGCGTATTGATCGAAGCCCTGGACGAAAACGGCTATCTGGAAGTGACGCTGGAGGAATTGCAGACCATGTTGCCGCCGGAGTTGGGCATCACGCTGGATGATCTGGAAACGGCGTTAGTGCAGTTGCAGCATCTGGATTTGCCGGGTTTGGGCGCGCGCAACCTGAGTGAATGTCTAGCCTTGCAACTGAAATCCTTGCCCAAGGATACCCCGCAGCGCGAGTTGGCCATCTTGTTGGTAAGCGATCATTTACAACTCGTGGCGGCGCATGATTTTGCCCGTATCAAGCGTTTGTTGCGCTGCAATGATGACGAATTGCGCGAAGCGCAGCACCTGATTGCCGAGCTGAATCCCAAGCCCGGTGCCAAGTTCAATCCCAGCGTGGCGGACTACATCACGCCGGATGTCATCGTGGAAAAACACAAGGGCAAGTGGCAGGTGCGCCTGAATGGTGAGGCCATGCCGCGTTTGCAGGTAAATCAGGTGTACGCCAATATCCTGCAACAGCGCGACGAGAAAAATGGTTCGCAACTGTCTGCGCAGTTGCAAGAAGCCAAGTGGCTGATTAAAAACTTGAAGCAGCGTTTTGAAACCATTTTGCGCGTGGCGCAAGCCATTGTAGAGCGGCAGGAGAAATTTCTGGAACATGGTGAAATCGCCATGCGTCCCTTGGTGCTGCGAGAAATTGCCGAGGCGCTGGAGCTGCATGAGTCCACCGTGTCACGCAGTACCACACAAAAATATATGCTGACGCCCAGAGGCATCTATGAATTCAAGTATTTCTTTGGCAGCGGTTTAACGACGGAAAGTGGCGGTAGCTGTTCTTCGACAGCGATACGCGAGTTGATCAAGCAATTGATCGGCGAAGAAGACACCCGCAAGCCATTGACGGACAGCCGCATGTCGGAGATTTTGGCGCAGCAGGGCATCGTTGTTGCCCGCCGCACCATTGCCAAGTACCGTGAAGGTTTAAATATCCTTCCGGCCAACCTCCGTAAATCACTTTAATTAAGGAGCAACACCATGAATCTGCATATCACTGGCCATCACCTGGAAGTTACCCCCGGTATCCGTGAGCATGTCACCAGCAAGTTCGCCAAGGTCAAACGTCATTTTGACAACGTGATCGACGTGAAGGTGATCTTGTCTGTGGAAAAGCTCAAGCAAAAAGCGGAAGCCACCATTCATATCAGTGGCAAGGATGTGTTCGTGGAATGCGAAGACGCCGACCTGTATGTTGCCATCGACCAGTTGGTAGACAAGCTGGATCGTCAGGTCATCAAGCACAAGGAAAAATTGTCCGCCCGTCGTCATGACGAAACCGGCAAGTTCTCAGTCACAGAATAACCTACCCAACGGGGCGGCAGGGATGTCGCCCTTGTCTTTTTTGGGGGATGACCATGAGCCTGATCAGTGAAATTTTACCGATAGACAACATCGTTCTGGATAACCATTCGGCGACCAAACAGGCTATTTTTGAGCGTGCCGGCCTGCTGTTTGCCAACAAATTGGGGTTGCCGCAGGCCAGCATTGTCGACAGTTTGTTGCAACGCGAAAAGCTAGGCTCCACTGGATTGGGCCGGGGCGTGGCCATTCCGCATGGGCGGATTGCCCGCATGCGCGAGGCAACGGCGGCATTTATCAAACTCAGTCACGGTGTGCCATTTGATGCGCCGGATCGCCAGCCGGTGCAACTGGTGTTCGTGTTGCTGGTGCCGGATCGCGCCACCGATCTGCATTTGCAGATTCTGGGGGAACTGGCCGAAATGTTCAGCGACAGTGCGTTCCGCCAGCAATTGCTGGACTGCACCGACGTGCCGACGTTACACCGGCTGATGACGGGTTGGCGGGGGGCATAATGTCGCAAGTCAATATTCGCCAATTATTCGAGGACAAGCAGGCGCGCTTGGAGCTGCGTCGCGTGGCCGGTATGGATGGCGCTAACCACATCATTGATAGCGATGAGGTGCGAGCCTCCAACCGTGGTCTGATTGGTCATTTGAATTTGATACACCCGAATTGGGTGCAAGTATTGAGCAACATCGAACTGGATTATCTGCGCAATGCGACGCCGCTAGAGCGGGAGCGCGCGTTTGAGCATATCGAGCAACACGGTACCAGTTGCATGATCGTGGCCGGTGCGACCGATGTGCCGCAGGAATTGATCAACTTTGCCAATCGTTCCCACATCCCGCTGTTTGCATCCCCCAAACCCAGTGTGCAGTTGATGTGGCTGGTACGACACTATCTGGCCAAGGAATTGGCCGACAGCATCGTGCGGCATGGCGTTTTTCTGGATGTGCTGGGGGTTGGCGTGCTGATTACCGGCGAAAGTGCGGTGGGTAAAAGCGAACTGGGGCTGGAGTTGATTACCCGTGGCAACGGCCTGGTGGCGGATGACATTGTGGAGTTGCATCGCGTTGCCCCGGATACGCTGGAGGGGCGCTGCCCGGAATTGTTGCGGGACTTCCTGGAAGTGCGTGGCTTGGGCATGCTGAACATTCGTACCATGTTTGGCGAGACCGCCGTGCGGCGGAAAAAAAGTTTAAAACTGATTGTGCATCTGTTGCGCCCCGCCGGTGGCGAGGTGTCGAAGATGGAGCGGCTGCCGTTGAACGCCAGTCATCAGGAAATTTTGGGGGTGAGCGTCAGCACGGTGAACATCCCGGTGGTGGCGGGCCGAAATCTGGCTGTATTGGTAGAAGCGGCTGCACGGAACTTTGTCTTGCAGCAACGGGGTATTCATTCCACACAAGAGTTTGTCGCCCGGCATGAGCAATTGATGCAGGGTGATTTTTCAGTCGACGATGAATAGACGGCATTGCCGGAGGAGAACGCATGCAGCTATTTGTGATTAGCGGTTTGTCTGGATCTGGCAAGAGTGTCGCCCTGCGCGCGCTGGAGGATCGAGGCTATTACTGCGTGGATAATTTGCCGGCGGATCTGTTGCCGCGTCTGGTGCAGCATCTGCAATTCATTGGCTATACCCATTTAGCGGTCAGCGTGGATGTGCGTAGCGCCAACAGCGTGCGGCATTTGCCGACGCTGGTAAAGTCCATTCGGGAGCAGGAAGTGGATGTGCACGTGTTGTTCCTGGATGCACAAAATAGCACTTTGGTGAAACGCTTTTCTGAAACGCGACGTATGCACCCGTTGAGCAACCCCTTGTTTCAACAGGAAGATATGGTGGCGTGTACCTTGGCGGAGTGCGTGGAGTACGAGCGTGAATTGCTGTCCAGCATCAGCGATATTGGCCACCGCATTGATACCACCGAAACCAGTGCCAATGCGCTGCGTGCCTGGATTACCCAACTCATTAAAATGGATCGTGCCAACCTGACGATTTTGTTCCAGTCCTTTGGTTTCAAGCACGGCATTCCGCTGGATGCAGATTTGGTGTTTGATGTACGTTGCCTGCCCAATCCCTATTATGAACTCCCCTTGCGCCACCTGACCGGACGGGATTCGCCAGTGATTGAATTTCTTCAGTCTGTCCCGGAAACACAGCGGATGTTCGATGACATTCGTCAGTTCGTGGATCATTGGATGCCGCGTTACATTGCCGACAATCGTAGTTATCTCACTGTGGCGGTGGGCTGTACCGGCGGACAACATCGCTCGGTGTATTTGACAGAACAGTTGGCGCGCCATTTTTTACAGCAACAACAGCAGGTGCTGTTGCGTCACCGTGAGCTGAAGGTGTGAATGTCGCCCCCCTGATCCGCTCCGGTGACGCCTTGATTGTGCTGTTGGGCGCGGGCATGGTGGGTGGGTTGGGTTGGCATTATTGGCAAGGGGGCTTGGCCGACAAGGTGGTCATCCGCGCAGGCGGCAAGGTGTTCCGCGAAGTGGCGCTGTCACGCGATCAGGACATTGCCGTGCCCGGCCCGCTGGGCATGAGTTTGATTCGTGTGGAGAAGCGCCGCGTGCGCATCCTCGCCGACCCCAGCCCGCGCCAATACTGCGTGCGCCAGGGCTGGTTGCAGCAGGTGGGCGAAATGGCGCTGTGTCTGCCCAATCAGGTCAGCATCGAACTGACCGGCCAAAACAAACCCTATGACAGCCTCAACTACTGATTTCATCCTGCACCCCAGCGCCGAGGATCACCAGGTGGCGCGCATGGCCGCCGTGGCGCTGGGACTGACGGTGCTGGAAAGCGCCATTCCCTCGCCGATTCCCGGCGTCAAGCCTGGTCTGGCCAACATCGTCACGCTCATCGTGCTGGCGCGCTACGGCTGGCGCATGGCGACCTGGGTGTCGCTGCTGCGGGTGGTGGCGGGCAGTTTGCTGTTTGGTAGTTTGCTGACGCCGGGATTTTTCCTCAGCCTGGCCGGGGCGTTGTGCAGCTTGGTGTTGCTGGCGGCTGCCAGCCGTTTGCCCGCCCGCTGGTTTGGCCCGGTCAGCCATAGCGTGCTGGCGGCGTTTGCCCACATTGCCGGGCAAATGGCGCTGGTGTTTGTCTGGCTGATTCCGCATGCCGGGATTTTGTATCTGCTACCGCTGTTTGCCGCTGCCGCGCTGTTGTTTGGCACCGTCAACGGTCTGATTGCCGCCCACTATTTGGCCCAACAACCATGAAAACCATTACCCTCGCCCTCACCGGTGCCTCCGGTTTGCCGTATGGCATGCGGCTGTTGCAATGCCTGTTGCAGGGTGGACAGTGCGTGCAACTGGTGTATACCCAGGCGGCACAAATCGTCGCCAAACAGGAGCTGGGCATGAGCCTGCCTAGCCGCCCCAGCGACGCTCTACGTTTGTTGCAGGCAAAATT
>DHYQ01000100.1:7847-8794 GCA_002414205.1 Gallionellaceae bacterium UBA5126
GCCGACGTCATGCTGAAGGAAAAACGCCCACTGATTCTGGTGCCGCGTGAAACGCCGTTTTCGGTGATTCATCTGGAAAACATGCTCACCCTGGCCCGCGCCGGGGCGACGATTTTGCCACCCAATCCCGGCTTCTACACCCACCCCGCCAGCCTGGACGAATTGGTCGATTTCGTCGTCGCCCGCATCCTCGATCACTTGGGTGTGTCGAATACCCTGCTGCCGCGCTGGGGGCGTGAGGGCAATTAGAGAGGCTCGGCTTTATTCTGCCGTTCGTGGTGAGCTTGTCGAACCATGAAGGGCGGAATAAAGGAGTCAAAGCGTTACGCAGAAAGCCCTTCGACAAGCTCAGGGCGAACGGAAAGTACAGGGCGCACGGCTTAAATCAGTGCTTCCTTAAAGGTGCCTCTCAGGTAGTCGGCGCAAGATGGGTGTCTGACTGACCAGACAAATGCCGCCACAGCCGCACCAGCGCCAGCGTGTCCAGCGCGCAATAGTCGCGCAGTTGCTGCTCAATTTCGGCTTTACGCACGGCGGGGGTGTCGGGTTGTATCGCTTCCAGATAACTTTCCATGGCCATGCCGCCGTCCTGCACGCCGTCCAGTTGCTGGTAGCTGAGGTCGGGGGCAATCACCGGCAGCACGGCTTTGATGCTCCAGCGCCCGTGTTGCGCCGGGTGGTAATAGTGGTCGCGGGTAATCGGGTGCAAATCCACCAGCCGGGCGCGCAAGGTCAACAAACGCGGCGACAGTGCCGGGAATGCCTGTGCCAGCTCGCCGATGCGTGCGCCTTCAAACCCGGCGTTATAGACAAAAATCGGCCCGCTGCCGTCACAGGCCGCCAACAGCGCCTCGGCAAAGGCCGCACGCGGGTCGCCGCCGCTGACATCCAGAAAACCCTGTGCACTGAGTTGACCGTCCGCATCCAGCCGGTGCAGGCTGAACTGG
>DHYQ01000079.1 GCA_002414205.1 Gallionellaceae bacterium UBA5126
TGCTGGCCGAAGCCGAAGTGCCGTATGAACAAGTGCTGGAAATGGACGAAATCAACAACGACTTCGCCGACACCGACGTGGTGCTGGTGATCGGTGCCAACGACGTGGTCAACCCCGCCGCCAAGACCGACAAAAACAGCCCCATCTACGGCATGCCGATTCTGGACGCCCACAAAGCCCGCACCGTCCTGGTCGTCAAACGCTCCATGGCCGCCGGTTACGCCGGTCTGGACAACGACCTGTTCTACATGGACAAAACCATGATGATCTTCGGCGATGCCAAGAAAGTCGTGGAAGACGTGATCAAATCGCTGAGTTAAAACAGGCGGTGAGAAACAAGAAAAGCCCGGCGGAGACGCTGGGCTTTTTTTCATGTGTACCAAACATGTGTGAAGTATGAAGAGCACAATCTAGAACTACGATCTCATCCTTTGGGTTGAAGTTTGCTCAACTGTTCACACGCTGATTGATTCATCTCAACAAATGCTACCCAACTTATGGTGCCTCTGTAATGCTTCTCATACATGGTTTGAACATTACACACTTCCGGGCGACTTGCATAAATTTCACAAAGTTTTTTTTGCTCGTCGAAATATCGGCACACACCATCACCTCTATCCAGCCAACTCGTTTCTTCTGACAGGTGGACGAGCTTGCAGCATGCACCACATCGTGTGCACGGAAAACTTTGCTCAGATTTCAATGGATTTGACGTTTGGATCATGGTATCCCGCAATCAATTCTTTGGCACCCACCAATGGAGATTGCTTTGTAATGGATACAATTGCACCTATAGACTGGGAAATCAATTCAGTATTACCTGATGCCAAGCCACTATCTAAAGTTTTGAACATGCCCTGAATTACCCCGGCGCGCTCCACAAATACATGTTCAAGGTACTGTTTCAGAATTGCTGATTGCTCTTCTATGGCTTTAACATTTACGTCTCGATTAGCCCTAATTGCCACGCGTTTCGTTTTTTCTTGCTCTGCGATTATTGTGCATTCTTTCCACGCAGAAACCAGCGTGTTAAATGACTCGGCTACATCAAGCGGTATCTGAGGTCGCTCAGGTTTTGACGTATCAGTATCCTTTGAGGATTTGTCTGTTTTTTGTTGCTTATTTATCTTGGCAAAACCACGCACCAAACTCAAAAACTCAGTTTTCATTTTTACACTCCATATCAAAGTTAATTTTCTTTGAACAGGCTCTTAAGCCACTAAGCATCCTGAAATTTTTGCCTGAATATTCGTCGCGATTTGCCCCTCTTCATCCATCAAGGCAATGTCCAATAAATTTTTCAGTCCTTTCCCAACAACCATCAATTGTTCAAAAATCTGCGCATTGTGTTTATCTATTGCACTTTGAATGTTCAATGAGCGCTTGATTTTATCGAAAACGCCATCTGGCAATTCTCGGTAATCACCCCGAATAGCGTCAAAACGGTTTGAAAGTTCAACTAGTGCATGTCCAAGCTCGGCAGAATGTGTCTGAAGACCCAAAAAAACAACCTCGGCATTCTTCATCTTTTCCACTGCGATCTCAACTTCTGCTTGATATTTAGTGGCATCTGTTAAGGCCTCCTCCGCCTTACTTGCCAACATAAAACCACCAACGGCTAATGCCGGCCCCAATACAATGCCTCCCAATGCCAAAGTTCCTCCAGCGACACCAAACCCACCCGCAGCCAGAGAACCTCCTCCTAGCCAAGCCAATGTCGCATTAGTTGCAGCAACACCACTCAGAGACGAAATCGCAGTTCCAGTTGAAGCGGCAGCCAACGCACCCACACCACTGTAGGCACCCATTGCAGCTAATGCGCCCGTTGCAGCACCCACCCCCAAACCCTTTTCTATCTCAAGCGACGCTAAAACCAACCTCTCCATTTCCTTTAATTCTTCTGTGGTGATTGTTACCTCAAAGCCCTCTAGTTTCGAGGTCGCGTGTTTGGTTTTCTTGATTTCTGCAACTAAAAATCTGATCTGGTTATTGAAAACAGCCATCTTGATTTTTCCAAGTTCTGCCAGCGATTCGTTGGTTTCGTTTCGCACAAACTCAAGGTGTTTAACTGCCTTTTTATGAAGCTCTTCGGCACGTTTACCACGCCTCTTGGCCTCGTCAAAATCGTCTGTTGCATCCATCCCTTTTTTAATGCCAGTGGCCGCAAGAACGGCGGCTGCGCCCCACAACAATACAGGTAATGCCATGATGTCACCCTCGTTTAGTAAGTTTTATGACCGAGGGGCATTCTAGCAAGCCACCCCTATGCCGGGTAAGCGCAATACGTGATTATTTTTGGCGTAATTTGGCTTTCTAAGCCCTACACTCCCAAATGCCGTTGGCTATGCGCCCGCAGGTTGTCAAATGTCTGCGCCAGTCCCCGCGTGGCGTGGAGGATGGTTTGCAGGTTTTGGGCGAAGGCGGCGGGGTCGTCCTGGTATTCGTGCGAGAGTTGGTTGCGGATGCTGCGCAGTTCCAGCATGGTTTCGGAAGGCAGGGCCAGCACACCGGCCCGCTCGGCCACGGCGTAATTTTCAATGGCGGTGCCGATTCGTTCACCGGCGGCTTCCAGCCAGCGGCGCAGCAATTTGTCGGCCAGATAATCCTGAAAGCGGGCAAAGCGCGAGCAGAATCCGCTGACGCGCTCTTTGGTGATGTCGTCCAAATTCCTTACCCAATCCGCATCGATGTTTTCCTGTATCAGCCAGCCGTAGGAAAAATCCAGCTCCTGCTTGATGGCGGCGGAGTGTTGCAGCGCACGCTGCAAGGCTTCGGTTTGACTCATAGCAAAATTCCTTTTTCAGCTTCCAGATGAATGGCTTGCAGCGGGGTGTTGGCAGCGCGCACCACCACGTCGATGGGTAATTCGTCGCCCAGCAGGAGGCAAATGCGGGCGGCCAGTCGGCTGGCGTGGGCGGCGGCTTGTGGCTCGGCGTTGGGGAGGGTGACGTACAAATCCAGATCGCCGCCGCGCAGGTGGTCATGCGCCCGCGAGCCGAACAGCCGCACCGTGGCGGCATCGCCAAACACTTCGCGCACGGCGCGCAGGATGGCTTGATGTTGGCGTGGGGTGATGCGCATGGTTCAGCACCTCGTGAATGGGGTGGCGAATTTTAGCAGGGAGGCGAGCGTCATTCAGGCATTTTTGGGAATGCGCAGGCCGCCGATTGGGCGAGAATTCAGAGCATCAAGTGCGATTTTGTCCATACCAGTCCTGCGA
>DHYQ01000090.1:0-851 GCA_002414205.1 Gallionellaceae bacterium UBA5126
TTGACGAACAGCAGCACCAGCACGTAGTCCTTGTACTGGCTGGCATCCATGCCACCACGGAGTTGATCGCAACTCTTCCAAAGTGAGCTATACAGCTCCGATTTCTTGATGGCCATGCGGAAGCATCAGACGTTAAACAGGAAGTTCATCACGTCGCCGTCTTGCACGATGTATTCCTTGCCTTCGGCGCGCATTTTGCCTTTTTCCTTGGCACCTTGTTCGCCGTTGCAGGCGATGAAGTCGGCGTAGGCGATGGTTTGGGCGCGAATGAAGCCGCGTTCAAAGTCGGTGTGGATCACGCCAGCGGCCTTGGGGGCGGTGTCGCCCTTATGAATTGTCCAGGCGCGCACTTCTTTCACGCCAGCGGTGAAGTAGGTTTGCAGGCCCAAAAGGTCGTAACCGGCGCGGATCAGGCGATTCAGGCCTGGTTCGTCCAGGCCGAGGTCGGCGAGGAATTCGCGCTTGTCGGCGTCGTCCAGGTCGGCCAACTCTTGCTCGATTTTGGCGCACAGGGCCACCACGGGCGCACCTTCCTTGGCGGCGTAGGCGCGCAGGTGATCCAGGTAGGGATTGTTTTCAAAGCCGTCTTCCAGCACGTTGCCGACGTACATGGCGGGCTTGATGGTCAACAGGCACAGCGGCTTGAGCAATTCGCGCTCGTCGTCAGACAAGTCCAGCGTGCGCACCGGCTGGCCGTTGTTGAGGTGCGGCAGCAGGGTTTCCAGCAGCGCCACCAGTTTTTGCGCGTCCTTGTCGCCGGACTTGGCTTTTTTGCCGTCGCGGGCGATGGCTTTTTCCACGGTGGTCAAATCGGCCAGCGCCAGCTCGGTCAGAATCACTTCGATGTCGGA
>DHYQ01000090.1:1140-9593 GCA_002414205.1 Gallionellaceae bacterium UBA5126
GCAATCCCCGCCTTGGTCAGGGCGTTGAACATGGTGGATTTACCGACGTTAGGCAGGCCGACGATGCCGCATTTCAAACTCATGATGATTCCTTCAGGATAAAAAATGCCCCGCGTGGCGGGGAGAGATAGGGGCGCGAACGAGTCGCAGACGGGCGCGATTGTATCACGCGCCCCAGCATGGGCATTAGCCCAGCACGATGCGGTCGTGATAGCGGGCGCGGTACAGCAGGCGCTGGTGGTCGCTGCCATCGACAAAGGCGCTGCGGTCGTGCAGCACGTTGTTGCATAGCACGCCCATGCCGCTTTCCAGCCGGGCGTGGTGGATGTGCGGGCTGTCCGAGGCCAGCAGGTCTTCCAGCGCCTTGACGGCGGCGCGGGTCAGCGGGTCGTCGTGCCATTCGATGCTGCGGGTGCGGGCGGTGTAGCGCATGTTGAGGTCATGCGTGTAGGGATCGATGATGAACACCGGCCCGGCTTGCGCGGCGCGGGCCACGCCGTGTTCGTCGGTACGTTCCGGGATGATCATGGCGTCCGGCTGCATCAGGGCGTGGATGTAGTCGGGATTGGCTTCGCGCAGCAGCAGGTAAGCCATTTCGTGATCCATCAGGCGGTTGTCGCCCCCCGCCCCGGCGCTGTGGACACAGTGCAGCACCATGGCGCGGATCATCCTCTGCGGGGTGTTGTAGTAGCCGTCGGTGTGCCATTTGATGGCGTGGTTGGTGTAGGGAATGTAGCTCTGACGCTGCCCCTCATTGGCGCAGACGGTGATGCGGGTAATGCCCTGATCGTCGGCCAGCCAGTTGGCATCCAGACTTTCCAAGCCGAACTGGCGACCGAAAGCGCGCACCATCTGCTCGTCATCCTCACGCCTAGCGCTGGCGTAAATCACCATGTTGCTGCGGCGACAGCGCGCCAGCAGCGCCGCGCGCTCGGCGGGCGTGGGGGCATAAGGATCGTTGATTTCGACGATGAGTTCGTCGGTGCGGGTGATGGCGTTGGCCAGCTTGTGGTCGCGCCAGCGCTGGTAGCTGTCCTGGTCGTGCAGAAAAAATGGCGTGCTCATACTTGCTCCACGCTGCGGCGGGTGCGACGCGGACGCGCCGTGCCCAGTCCCAGCAAATCCTTGACGGTTTTGTCCACCATCTTGATGGCGTCCGGGGCGGTGATGTCCATCATCTGCTGCACCACCCATTCGATGTCGCGGCCTTGCATCACCGGGCGCAGGCAAAAGCCCAAGTAGCGCGTGAAGGCGAAGTCCGGGCCATGCTGGTCGTAGTGAAATTCGGCATACTCCCCGGCGCGCAGGTTAATCTGGTCGAGGAAGCGCTGCTTATAGGCGGCAATGGCGGCGTGATTTGGCTGGTAGTCGCTGAAATCATCGCCCAGCAAACGGCTTTGATTTTCCGACAAATGCTCGCCCAAGCGATTGGCTAAATAGCTGGTGATGGCGATGCGGGTTTCTGGCGCGCTGTTCAGATAAACCACCCGATCGGCCACCATGACCAGAAAAATCAGGAATTCACTTAAAAAATCAAAGTATTGCGGGCCGATTTCAATCTCGAAACCAGCTTTGCGCGTGGCTTGCAGCTCGTGGTCGCCGATTTTCCACAGCACAAAAGCCAGCGCGCCACCGATTTCCTGCGGCGTTTTTTCCTTGTCGGTCTTGGCCCAATTGCTCTTGATACGCATGCTCGTCACCCTTTTCTTTCGCCCAAAAACAGCAGGTCGGGACTGGCCCGACCTGCTGCACTTTACCCGCAACGATAACGGCTTAGTAGCCGCCTTTGCCTTTGGGCTGCGGCAAACCGGCCACTTTGGCGGCCTGCTTGGCCGGGCCAACGGGGAATAAATCATACAGCGCCTTGCTGTCGGCATCCGGCCAAAATTCGTTCACGCCCTTCAGCATGTTGCGGAAATTGGGGGTATGCCCTTCATCACGATATTGCTCGCGCATGTAGTTGATGACTTCCCAATGCTTGGGGGTCAGTTCAATGCCTTCGGCAGCGGCGATCACACCGACCACTTCTTCACTAAAATTAGCCTCCAACAGATAGCCTTCTGCATCCGTTTCCAGTTCTTCACCTGCCACAACGTAGCCCATCATGCTCTCCTCAAAAAGATGTCAAAAAATCCCGTCACCGGGAAATGATTGAAAACCTTGAAAAACCGTCACGCGGGCGGTTGTTGTTCAAGGCGCCCTACTCCAAGCCGGAAATCAGTTTGTAATGCACGAATACCCCGCAGCCCAGCAAGCGTTGCCCGCCCAAGCCATGCGCCTGCAACTTAACGGAGGCATCCGGCTTCAAGTCATGCACCACCAGACTATAGCCGGTCATGCCCGCTTCGCGGCTATAACGCCCACAAATCAACTTGCCGACGATCTGCAACTTATCCAGCTCGGCCTGCACGCGCTGCATAAAGTTCACTTCATCCTCATCGCTGGCCACCACGGGGGCGTGCAAGGTGGGATAGGGTTCGATGCTGCGCGCCTTGCAGATGCCCAGTTGTATCCAGCCGCTACCAACCGCCAGTCGACAACCACTTAACTGACCGGCTGCCGCCAATAAGGCTTCCGGCACACGCAACACCAGCTTGATACGCCGGGAGAGCAAGTAGCCGTGCGCCGCATTGGACACCCGTAACGGCAACAGGCCGACACGTTCATCGGCCAGCGCGGGTGCAATCTGCAACAAGGCTTGACGCAGCGCCGCCTGATAATGAAACGGCAATTCGCCGCCCGCGACATCGAAGGACAAGTCCAGCATGCTGGCGCTCATTGCCCTTCCCCTGTGGCCTGATTGCGCAAGGCCCAGTCACGCATGACCTCGGCCCAGCGCAAGGCGGTATTCGGATCCAGATCAAAAATCGTGAAGCGCCGACCTTCACGGATACGTAGCCGCATCATCGGCATGCCACCTTCAACATGGGTGATTTCCTGCAATTCAATTTCCTGATTGCCTATCGGCACACGAAAACTGTCGAGCGTTGTAATTTCTGCCATTTTTTTACCTTAAGATGATGCGCATACGGTCATGCTTGCCCACAGGCTGCCAGTATGCAATTAGCGGAGTGAGTTTATAAGGAATGTGCCGTGTTTTGAATACTACTCGCGGCAGGTTCAACACCCCCCATTAGGGTTATAAACCATAACCGACAAGGGCAATGGTCTGACGGTGTGGGCTGCCGTATGATGGTCAGTATTAAAGCATCGGAGGATGCGGCCCAAAAGCCGCTTCAGAGTCTGATGCGCTTGTAAAGTTCCCGACCCTGCCGGGCTTGTTCAACCGTTTGCCAGCAGTACAGCCTTGGCTGACGCGACTAAAAAGGAAGATATTATGGCTAAGAAGCTACATGATACCCCCAACCTGGATCAACTTGAGAGCGGCCCTTGGCCCAGTTTCGTCACTGGCTTGAAAGAGCTGGCAAAAGAACGGGACTACGTCGTTGATCTGCTCGGCCAACTGGAGACCTCTTACCAAACCCGCAAGGGCTACTGGAAGGGCGGCACGGTTGGCGTTTTTGGTTACGGCGGCGGTGTGATTCCCCGTTTCACCGAACTGAAAGACGAAAGCGGTCAAGCCAAATTCAAGGATTGCACGGAATTTCATACCCTGCGCGTCATGCCTCCTCCCGGCATGCACTATGACACCGGCACCTTGCGCCAATTCTGCGACATCTGGGAAAAACACGGCTCCGGCCTGATTGCCTTCCATGGTCAATCCGGCGACATCATGTTCCAAGGCGCCAAGACTGAAAACGTGCAAAAGGCCTTCGACGAAATCAATGAAATGGGTTTCGATCTGGGGGGGGCCGGGCCTGCCGTGCGTACCGCCATGTCCTGCGTGGGTGCTGCCCGTTGCGAACAAAGCTGCTACAACGAAGGCCAGGTACACCGTGCCGTTATCAACACTTTCCTGGACGACATTCACCGTCCTTCCCTGCCCTATAAGTTCAAGTTCAAATTCTCCGGTTGCCCCAACGACTGCATGAACTCCGTGCAACGTGCCGATATGGCCGTGATTGGTACCTGGCGCGACAACATGCAGACCGATGACGAACTGGCGAAAAAATGGTTCGCCAAGCATGGCCTGGACGAACTGGTCAACGACGTAGTGTCCATGTGCCCCACCCGCGCCATTCGCCTGAAGAACAGCGCCGACGTGAAGGCAGGCGACAAGATCTCCAGCGTGGCCGTCAACGACACCCAATCCCTGGAAATCAACAATGGCGATTGCGTGCGCTGTATGCACTGCATCAACGTGATGACTGGCGCATTGGCGCCCGGTAATGACAAGGGCGCCACCATTCTGGTCGGCGGCAAGAGCCATCTGAAAATCGGCGGCCTGCTGGGCACCGTGATCGTGCCGTTCATGAAGCTGGAAAGCGAAGAAGACATTGAAGAGCTGGTAACGCTGGCGCAAGACACCATCGACTTCTTCGCCGAAAACGCCCTGGAACACGAACGTACCGGTGAAATGATCGAGCGTATCGGCCTGGTGAACTTCCTGGAAGGCATTGGCCGCGAAGTGGATGCCAACATGGTGGCCACCCCACGTACCAACCCTTACGTCCGTACCGATGGCTGGGAAGACGAAGTGGCCAAGATCAACGCCAAGAAACAAGCCGCCTAAGGAGAAGTCAACATGAACCAAGCTGTTCAACCTGCAAAAATGCGCAAAGCCAAGGAAACCGGCGTCCCGGATAACGCCGCTTTCCTGCATCCCGTCCTGGCCAAAAACCTGGGCGCGTGGAAATACCACGACCGCCCCCGTCCCGGCGTGCTGCATCATGTTGCCAAGAGCGGCGACGAAGTGTGGTCCGTGCGTGCTGGCACCCAGCGCCAGATGGACATTTACACCATCCGCAAGCTGTGCGACATCGCTGACACCTTCGCCGAAGGCCGGGTGCGTTTCACCATCCGCTCCAACATCGAATTCATGGTGACCGACGCTGCCAAGGTCGATCCACTGATCGCCGAACTGGAAAAGAACGGCTTCCCCGTGGGCGGCACCGGCAACTCTGTAACCATGATTGCCCATACCCAAGGCTGGCTGCACTGCGACATTCCCGGCACCGACGCTTCTGGCGTGGTGAAGGCCCTGATGGACGAGTTGTATGACGAGTTCAAGAAGGAAGAAATGCCTAACCGCGTGCACTTGTCCACCTCCTGCTGCGAAATCAACTGCGGCGGCCAAGCGGACATCGCCGTGATCGTGCAACACACCAAGCCCCCCGTGATTAACCACGACTTGGTGGCCAACGTGTGCGAACGTCCTGCCGTGGTGGCACGTTGCCCGGTGGCGGCGATTCGCCCTGCCATGGTAAACGGCAAGCCTTCGCTGGAAATCGACGAAACCAAGTGTATGTGCTGCGGTGCTTGCTACCCACCCTGCCCACCGATGCAGATCAATGACCCCGTGAATTCCAAGCTGGCCATCTGGGTGGGCGGCAAGAACTCCAACGCACGCGGCAAGCCCACCTTCATGAAGATGGTGGCGGCTGGTCTGCCCAACAATGCACCGCGTTGGCCGGAAGTCGCCGAAGTCATCAAGAACATCCTGGCCGTGTACAAGGAAGATGCCCGTCCTTGGGAACGTCTGGCGGACTGGATTGACCGCATTGGCTGGCCACGCTTCTTCGAGAAGACCGGCCTGCCCTTCACCAAATATCTGGTGGACGACTGGCGCGGCTCTCGCAGCACCTTGAATTCTTCGACCCACATCCGTTTCTAACCTGAGGAATCAGCATGAAATTTGGCATCGTAGTAAACGAAGGGCCTTACCAACATCAAAGCAGTGATTCTGCCTACCTGTTCTGCAAGGCCGCCATTGAAAAAGGCCACGAAGTTTGGCGCGTGTTTTTCTATCACGATGGCGTGAACAACGCCACCAAGCTGACGGAGCCTCCTCAGGATGACCGTCACGTCGTCAATCGCTGGACCAAGCTGGCCGAAGAGCACAAGGTTGATTTGGTGGTTTGTGTGGCTGCCGCGCTGCGGCGCGGCATCCGTGACGACAATCTGGCCCCCGGTTTCCGCATTTCCGGTCTGGGTCAGTTGGTCGAAGCCGGTACCAAGTGCGACCGTCTGGTCACGTTTGGCGATTAAGGGGAACGCAATGAGCGACGTTAAAAAATTCATGTTCGTGAACCGCAAGGCTCCTTACGGCACGATTTACGCCCTGGAAGCACTGGAAGTGGTGTTGATCACCGCTGCCTTTGATCAGGACGTATCGCTGGTGTTTATGGATGACGGCGTGTATCAACTGAAAAAAGGCCAGCAAACCAAGGGTATCGAGATCAAGAACTTCTCGCCGACCTACCGTGCGCTGGAAGGCTACGACATCGAAAAACTGTATGTCGAACAGGAGTCTCTGGAGGCTCGCGGTCTGACGGAAGACGATTTGCTGGTGGATGTCACCGTGATGACCCGCGCAGAAATGAGCGAGTTGATGGATCAGCAAGACGTGGTCTTGAGCTTCTAAGGAGAAATCATGCTGCATATTGTCAATAAATCTCCCCTGCAAAACGGCGCACTGGACAGTTGTCTGCGCATGGCCAAGGCGGGTAGTCAGGTGCTGCTGATCGAAGATGCGGTCTATGCCGCTACTGCTGGCAACGCCTGTGAAGGTAAAATCCGTGCCGCAATGCAAAACTTGCAAGTTTTCGTGCTGGGCCCTGATTTGGCCGCACGCGGACTGAGCGATCGTGTCATCGAAGGCGTGTCCTCCGTTGATTATGGTGGCTTCGTCGAGTTGACCATTGCCAATCCCAATTGCCAATCCTGGCTGTAATACCAACCTCTCAAGGAGAAATCTCATGTCTCAAATCGAAGTTGCAGGTAAGTCCTACGAAACCGACGAAGAAGGGTACCTGATCAACCTGGCCGACTGGAACACTGAAGTCGCCAACTACATGGCTCAAACCGAAAACATCAGCATGACCGACGCCCACTGGGAAGTGGTGAATTTCCTGCGTGAGTACTTTGAAGAATATCAAATTGCGCCTGCCGTGCGCGTGCTGACCAAGGCCATGGGCAAGAAGTTTGGCGCGGACAAGGGCAACAGCGAATACCTGTATGGTCTGTTCCCTTATGGCCCCGGCAAGCAAGCCTGTAAGATCGCCGGCCTGCCCAAGCCAACTGGCTGTATCTAATCAGGTTCCAGCACGTTGATTTAAAAAGGCACCCCATGATGAGCATCTTGTTCGCAATCCTGTTTTACCTTGCTACCTTGTTGTTTGTTGTGGGGTTGCTGCACCGCATTCGCGTGTATGCACGCACCCCCGCACCGCTAAAAATCCCCACCACCCCGGCACCGGTCACCAAAACAGGCGTTGTCTTGCGCATGACCCGTGAAGTGGTGTTTTTTGAAAGCCTGTTCAAAGGCAATTTGTGGACGTGGGCAGCGGGCTGGTTGTTTCACGCCAGCTTGGCACTGGTTATCTTGCGCCATCTGCGCTATTTCACCGATCCCGTTTGGGGTTGGGTCGCTTTCCTGCAACCGTTCGGCATGTATGCCGGGTTAACCATGTTCCTGGGTTTGGCTGCGCTCTGGGCGCGCCGCTTCCTGGTGGAACGCATTCGCTATATCTCAACGCCCTCTGACCACCTGATGCTGGCCTTGTTGATCGGCATCGCCCTGTCGGGTCTGAGCATGACCTTTGTCGCGCATACCGATGTCGTTGGCGTGAAAGGTTTCTTTCTGGGGCTGATGTCTTTTAGCCTGCAAGCCTTGCCGGAACATGCCGGGCTGTATGCACACTTGTTCATGGTGGCGCTACTGCTGCTGATTTTCCCCTTCAGTAAATTGCTGCATGCGCCCGGCGTGTTTTTCTCACCCTCGCGTAATCAAACAGATAACCCACGTGAAATCCGCCATATCGCAGCCTGGGCCAAACAAAAGGAATCTGCACAATGAGCGCCATTACCCCACCGCCCTACCGGACTTTCCCCATTATTCCGGCACTCAAGCCGGATGCGACGAAAGACGTCAGATCTTTCTTGTCCAATGAAAAGATCAATGAAGCGGTCGGCTTTCCCGGCCAACTGGCCGATGATTGGCAAGAAAAAGCACTCGCCAAGATGGGGGAGTTACTGGGCAAATACCGCTCATTGAAGGTTTACCTGGATGCCTGCGTACACTGCGGCGCTTGTACGGATAAGTGCCATTACTTCATTGGCACACAAGATCCCAAAAACATGCCCGTCGCCCGCCAGGATTTGCTGCGCAGTGTTTATCGCCGCTATTTCACCCTGCCCGGCAAAATTGCGCCCTCGCTGGTCGGTGCACGTGATTTGACCCGCGAAGTGCTGGATGAATGGCACACCTATTTTTATCAATGCTCGGAATGTCGCCGCTGCTCGGTGTTCTGCCCCTATGGCATCGACACCGCCGAAATCACCATGGCGGCGCGGGAAATTCTGGACTCGGTGGGCTACAGCCAAAAATACTC
>DHYQ01000090.1:9790-12894 GCA_002414205.1 Gallionellaceae bacterium UBA5126
TTTGCCGAACCACACATTGACAGCCTGATTGGCTACGCCAAGGTGTTCCACGCCACCGGCACCAGTTGGACGCTGTCCTCCATGGCCTCGGAAGCCGGCAACTTCGGCATGTTTATCGGCAACTACGAACAACTGCGCAAGATCGCCTTCCGCATCCGCCAAGCCGCGCTGGAACTGGGCGTGAAGCGTATCGTGGTCGGTGAATGCGGCCACGCCTGGCGCGTCGCCTACAGTTTCTGGAACACCCTGACCGGGGTGGGCGACGGGGCCGATCCCGATGACCGCTTCGCACAAATGCTGCAAAAGCAACTGGATCATCGCTACAAACAACCCGCCCATATTTGCGAATTCACTTGGGACATGATCCAGCAAGATCAACTGGTGTTCGACAAGTCCAAAAACGACCAGCGCATCATCACCTTCCACGATTCCTGCAACGTGGCACGTGGCTCGCGCATGGGGGACTATGCCGGCGGGCAATTTGATATTCCACGCAACATCATCAAATCCGTCGCCAACCATTATTTTGAAATGACGGCAGGCACCACGCATGAAAAAACCTTCTGCTGCGGCGGCGGCGGCGGCGTGTTGACCGATGATTTGCTGGACATCCGGGTCAAGGGCGCCTTGCCCAGAATGGAAGCCTTGAACCAGTTGGTGCAAGAAAACGGGGTCAATTTCATGGCCACCATTTGCGCCATTTGCAAAGCACAGTTCACCAAGGTTTTACCGATTTACGGGTTTGATAGAAAAATGGTTGGCGGCATCCACCAGTTGGTCAGCACGGCCATCCAACTCGGTGCCAAGTCATAATTTAACGGGAGATATCGCAATGTCCACAGAAAACGCAACACCAGAAAAAGTCACCTTCCGCCGTTATAAAGATGGCAACAGCACGATTCGCCGCTGGAGCGACAAGATCTTCCAATCCAGCCACTCTCACAAATGCCCCACCTACATTCAATCCACCCCACCCTGCCAAGGGAGCTGCCCGGCGGGTGAAGACATTCGCGGCTATTTGGCCGTGGTGCGCGGCACCGAAAAAGTGCCGAATGGTGCCGACGGGAAGCCCGTCATGCCTTGGCAAGAATACGCTTGGCGTCGCCTGACCGAAGCCAACCCCTTCCCTTCCGTGATGGGTCGCGTTTGCCCCGCACCGTGCGAATCCGGCTGTAACCGCAATGCAGTGGAAGACCATGTGGGCATCAACTCTGTGGAACATTTCTTGGGTGAATACGCCATTGCCAACAATCTGGCCTATGCCGCAGCGGCAGCCAGCACCGGCAAAAAAGTTGCCGTGATCGGCGGCGGCCCCGCTGGTCTGTCTTGCGCCTATCAACTGGCGCGCAAGGGCCATGCTGTGACGATTTTTGAAGAGCACGAATACTTGGGCGGCATGATGCGCTACGGTATTCCTGGCTTCCGCACCCCACGCGATGTACTGGACAAGGAAATTCAGCGCATTCTGGACTTGGGCGTGCAAACCCGCATGAAATGCCGCATCGGTACCGATGTCAGCATGGAAGACATCCGCAAGGACTTCGACGCGGTGTTCTTGGGTCTGGGTGCCCAAGGTGGTCGCGCTTTGCCGATTGCCGATGGCGCAGCCCCGAACGTGGTGCCCGCGACCGCCTTCCTGAAGGCGTTCAACGATGGTCGTTTGCAACACGTCGGCAAGCACGTGGTGGTGGTGGGCGGTGGCGACACCTCCATCGACGTGGCCACGGTTGCCCGCCGTTTGGGCCATCTGGAAAGCTCCAGCCCCACCGATTTTGAAATGGCCATTACCGGTCAGGCGGCGCATGACGTGGCCGAAATTTCTGCCAAGCAAGGGGCAGACGTCACCCTGACTTCGGTGTTCCCGCTGGAAAAAATGCAGGCCAGCAAACACGAAGTAGAGCAAGCGCAAGCCGAAGGCATCGACATTCTGGGCGGCTTGATGCCGATTGGCTTGGTACGCAATGCCGAAGGCCGCGCCACCGCGCTGCGCGTGCAACAGTGCGAAGCCAAGATGGTTGGCGGTCGTCTGGAGATCAAGGCCATTGAAGGCACTGAGCGTGATCTGGAAGCCGATCTGATCGTGTCCGCGATTGGTCAGATGGTGGATTTGTCCGGTTTGGAAGAATTCGACAACGGCAAGGGCGGCATTACTGCCGACCGCAACTATCTGTTGTCCGGCCACAAGAACGTGTTTGCCGGTGGCGACATGATCCGTCCTCACCTGCTGACCACCGCCATTGGGCATGGCTCCATTGCTGCGGATGGCATTGATGCCTTCCTCAACAGCCAAGATTTGGAAAAGCGTCCCAAGATCGACGTGCACCAATTCGACCTGCTGCGCAAAATGGCGGAAAAAGGCCTGGATCCCGTGCCGTTTGAAGCACCAGATCGGGGCACCTGCTTCTCCAAGTATGCCGTGCACAACTTCGACAACCGCTCCGACCGCTACATCATCCCGCATGACAAACTGTTCTTGGGGCATTTCAACGCCGTAGCACGCAACAAGCGCGACATTATCACCCTGAACAAGGAAAGCGCACTGGGCAACTTTGAAGAACGTTTGGGCGTGTTGAGTCAGGAACGTGCCGTGGCCGAAGCCAAGCGCTGCATGAGCTGCGGCATGTGCTTCGAGTGTGACAACTGCGTAGTGTATTGCCCACAAACCGCCGTGTATCGCGTCAAAAAGGCCGAAGCCACGCTGGGTCGCTACGTGGCCACCGACTATGACAAGTGCATCGGTTGCCACATTTGTGCCGACGTTTGCCCAACCGGCTACATCCAAATGGGCTTGGGCGAGTAAGCATCATGTACAAACTGATTGCGTTTCTTTTCGCGCTGCTGCTGGGCGCACAGGCATGGGCAGTTGAAGCCACCTCCGGGGTTCCCGGCGGTATGGTTACGCTGTCCCCCACATTGAAACTGGACATCGGCAAGGGTGGACAATGTGTCAAGGATCCAAAATGGATGCGTAAAAACCATCCCCAGCTCCTGAAACACCAACGTGATGAAACTGTGCGTCATGGCGTGCGTGAAAAGGAACACAGTCTGAAAGCCTGCGTGGAGTGCCATGCCAGCACCCAGGATAACCGGGTCATCGGTCGGCC
>DHYQ01000088.1 GCA_002414205.1 Gallionellaceae bacterium UBA5126
TTGATTATTAAAAAACACCTAGTGCCATTTATTATTCTGTTTAAAAAAGAAATTTAGCCACCTCAGAAGGTGAAATAGTCGCCTAATTCACTCTGTAATTTTCGAGCCTGACGGAAAGACTCTTTCAGGATGCGCCGATCCAGATCGTTCAGGGTGTCCGGGTCTACGCGATTGCTCAGCGGCACGTCACGCTTGCATTGCTCATGTTGCAAACGCAGGCGCAATAACTGGATGTAATGGAAGGCATGAATCCAGGCTTCCAGTTGCCCCTTGTCGATTTCCCACAGCGCACCCGCTGCCCGTAAACGATGCGCGGTATTGGTGTCGTTCACCCCCGCCGCCAAGGCAAAAATCCGTGCCGCATCCACCAGCGGGGTGACACCGTTCAATTTCAAATCCAGCGTGTGCTGATTATTCTTGTCCTTGGTCAGCAAAAAGTCGCGCAAGATGCCCAGCGGCGGGCGATTGTCCAGCGCATTCGACACCATCTTTTTCAGGAACTGGCGATTGTCCTTGATCTTGCCCACCAGCCAACTCCGCAAGTCGCGCGCCAAATCCTCATTGCCATACAAGTGGCGGAAATCGAAAAAAATCGACGCATTCAACAAAGTCACGCCATCACCCCGGAAAATCCAGTCGGAAAACACGTTCTCCCACTCGTCCAGACTGAGGCACCACTGCGGGTTGGAGGCCATGATATTGCCCTTGCACAACGGAAAACCGCAGGCATCCAGCGCCTGATTGATTTCCAGCGCCACCGGCAGCAGTTGCGCCCGCACCTCGTCCGGCGTTTTGCCGTCCGGCAGGTTAAAAATGATGCCATTATCCTGATCGGTATTCAGCGTCTGCTCAAAGCGCCCTTCGCTGCCCAAGGCCAACCAGCAAAAATCTACCGCAAACCAACCCGGCTGCTGTCTGGCCCGCTCAAAGACCTGTGCCACAATATGCTGGGTCAGCAAATCATTCAGCGCCGAAATCATCTGCGTCAATTGTTCCGCACCCACACCCTGCGCCAGCATGTTTTGCCCCAGTTGCCGAATGTCTTCAGCGGCTTGCTGAAAGTCCGCCATGTTTTGCGCGCTACGGATAGCAATCCCGACCTGACGAAGGCCCACGCGCTGCAAGGTAAACAAATCCTTGTCAGAAATCACCCCCTGCAACAAGCCCTCATTGTCCACCACCAACACGTGGCGGAAACCATGCTTGACCATGGTCAGCGCCGCTTCATACGCCAGGGCTTGCGGCGGCAGCGTGACCAGGTTGGTGGTCATAATGTTGATAATCGGCTGGGTCACATCCAGCCCCGGCACCAGCGCCACGCGCTTCAACACATCGTGCAGGGTAAAAATCCCCAGCGGCTTGCCCTGCGTCGCCGCCACCATAGAGCCAATGGCCAGATTCTGCATGGTTTGCAGCACCGTCATCACCGGCGTTTCCGGCGGACACGTCACCGGCTTGCGCCGAATCACGCTGGACAAGGCCGAAGACATGGACTGTTGTTCGGCGCTGGATTGCGAGTATTGCGCCTGAATAATGTGCTTGGACTGCTCCAGCAAATTCGCCAGACGGCGGCTACAGTAGTCGTGGAACGGCACGCTAAGATGGGTCAATTCATGAAAATCTGCCGCGCTCAATTCATAACAAAAGGCATCCTCGCGCACCCGATACACGCTATTCACCGGGCGATTGGACAGCAATGCGCCCAAGGGGAAACAATCGCCCTCCTGCAATTCCAACCAGGCATCATCATCCTGCGCCTGCACCACCTCCTGCTCGCCCTGCACCACGCCTTGCTTGAGGATGAAAAACTTGCGCACCTCGCCGTGCTGCGGTGACACGATCACCTCACCCTTGCTGTAATAGCCCAACTCCAGCCGCTCCGCCAGCCACAACACATGCGCTTTATCCATCTGATTGAACGGCGGGTGGCGGCATAAATCGGCGGCAGTGGCCTGCAACAGGGAGCGCGTAGGTTGCGACATGATTTTGATCCTTGCGTAATTTGACGGCGGCATTATACGGACGCCTTGCGCCGCAAACCTTAATTAACGGGATGATTTTGTCGGCAAACGGGCGGGCCGAATCGCGTCGGGTATAATCCGCCGCCGAAAAAGGGAGACAGCATGCTGAACAAAATCTTGATTTGTGGCGTCGGGCTAATCGGTGGCTCGTTTGCCCTGGCCTTGCGCCAAGCCGGACAAGTCGGCGAAATCGTCGGCTACGGGCGCAGCGCCGCCAGCCTGCAACAGGCGTGCGACTTGGGCGTGATTGACCGCATCGGTAACAATTTGGCGCAAGATGCCGCCGACGCCGATTTGATTCTGCTCGCCACCCCGGTCGGCAGCATGCCGGACTGGCTGGCGCGACTGGCCCCGCACCTCGGCCCCAACACGGTCATTACTGACGGCGGCAGCACTAAAAGCGACGTGGTGGCCGCCGCCTATGCCGCACTGGGCGACAAAATCGGCCAGTTCGTGCCCGCCCATCCCATCGCCGGGGCGGAAAAAAGCGGTGCCGCTGCCGCCCTCGCCGATTTGTACGTCGGACGCAAAGTGGTGGTCACCCCGCTGCTAGAAAACACCGCCGCTGCGGTCAGCAAAGTCGAAGCCGCCTGGGCCGCCTGCGGTGCCCGCCTGTTCCGCATGACCCCGCAGCAGCACGACCAGATTTTCGCCACCGTCAGCCATTTGCCGCACCTACTGTCCTTCGCCTTGGTGCAAGACATCGCCCAGCGCGACAACCGCGACGAACTGCTGTCCTTCGCCGCCAGCGGCTTCCGCGACTTCACCCGCATCGCCGCCAGCTCGCCGGAAATGTGGCGCGACATCGCCCTCGCCAACCGCCCCGCCCTGCTGCAAGAACTGGCGAACTACCAAGCCGCCGTCAGCTGCATCCAAACCGCCCTGCAACACGCCGACGGCGACGCTTTGCAGCAAATTTTCAGCGAAGCACAAGCTATTCGGCAAAACTGGCAAGCAAAATAGCCTTTAAAGAGCTTTGCGATTTTCGTTTCAAGCTGCGCTTTTTTTCAACTACCACTTGGAGGAATTAAAAATGACGGGAATTAAATGGACGACAGAAAATTTATCTTTACTGGGAAAATCTTTCCTCAAAAATGTATTGAGCAATATGCGCAATGAAGACTCCCAAGTGGGCTTTGGCGAAACCGGGAAAGGCATTTCACCAAACTATCAGGTCACTTACCCCAATGGCAGAACAGTGACACGACGCGGTTCGTCCCACGAAGTTTATGAACAAACCGACGCGTTTGATCCAGGCAAAATCTCCCAGCCTTTTGCTTACGCCGACATCCAGTCTGCACTCGAAAGATGTGCGCGTTAAGAAACACTTAAACCAAACAGCTTCAATCATGGCAAAACCCAAAACAATTTTCACCTGCACCGAATGCGGCGGGCAGTCGCCGAAGTGGCAGGGGCAGTGTCCGCATTGTCTGGCGTGGAATACGCTGGAGGAGTCGGTGCTGGAGGCTGCCACCAGCGCGAAAAATACCAACCGTTTCAGCGGCCTGGCCTCCAGCGGACAGGTGCAGCGGTTGGCAGAGGTGGAGGCCAGCGAAGTGCCGCGCACGCCGACCGGGATAGGCGAATTCGACCGCGTGCTGGGCGGCGGGCTGGTGGCCGGGGCGGTGGTGTTAATCGGCGGCGATCCTGGCATTGGCAAATCAACGCTGCTGCTGCAAGTCTTGTCGCATCTGGCGCGGCAGCACAACACGCTGTATGTCAGCGGCGAGGAATCGGCGCAGCAAATCGCGCTGCGGGCGCGGCGGCTGGCGCTGGAGGCGCACGATTTGCGCCTGTTGCCGGAAATTCAACTGGAAAAAATCCAGGCCACGATTGCCAGCGCTGCGCCGGAGTTGGTGGTGATCGACTCGATTCAGACCTTATATTCCGAGCAACTCACCGCCGCGCCCGGCTCGGTCAGCCAGGTGCGCGAGTGCGCGGCGCAACTGACCCGCATCGCCAAGAGCCGCAACATCACCATGATTCTGGTCGGCCATGTGACGAAAGAAGGCGCGCTGGCCGGGCCACGGGTGCTGGAGCACATCGTCGATACCGTGCTGTATTTCGAGGGCGACACCCATTCCAGCTTCCGCCTGATTCGCGCATTCAAAAACCGCTTCGGCGCGGTGAACGAGTTGGGCGTGTTCGCCATGACCGAGCGCGGCCTGCGCGAAGTCAGCAACCCGTCGGCGCTGTTTTTGTCGCAGCACGGTCAGCAGGTGGCCGGCTCCTGCGTGATGGTGACGCAGGAAGGCACGCGCCCGCTGCTGGTGGAAGTGCAGGCGCTGCTGGACGAAGCGCATTCGCCTAGCCCGCGCCGCTTGTCGCTGGGGCTGGAGCAAAACCGCCTGGCGATGTTGCTGGCCGTACTGCACCGTCACGCCGGGATTGCCTGTTTCGACCAGGACGTGTTCATCAACGCCGTCGGCGGGGTGAAAATCACCGAGCCGGGGGCGGATTTGGCGGTGCTGCTGGCCATCGTTTCCTCGCTGCGCAACCGCCCGCTGCCGGAAAAACTGGTGGTATTCGGCGAAGTCGGCCTGGCCGGCGAAGTGCGCCCAGTGCAGCGCGGCCAGGAGCGCCTGAAAGAAGCCGCCAAACTCGGCTTCACCCACGCCATCATCCCCAAAGCCAACGCCCCCAAACACAAACTCGAAGGCATGACCATCATCGCCGTGGAGCGCGTGGAAGAGGCGGTGGAGCGGGCGCGGTGAGCGTCACTCACCCTTCAAAAATCTGACGTAGGGCGCAATAAGCGCAGCGCATTGCGCCATTTCTTCCGTCAATTCAGGCAGGCTTTAACGATGTTTGGTGCAATGCGCTGACGCTTATTGCACCCTACAGCATTTCCCCCCGCTTTCGGTTATCCTTCGCCCCCAGAATCGGGGGGACAACAAGATGGTCAACGAGCAAGCAGTCATTCTGCTCACCAGCCGTGCAGCGGAGAAGAATCGCAATTTCGGCAGCGGCTTTGTGGTGGCGCGCAACGGTCAGGTCAGCTACGTGCTGACCTGTGCGCATGTGGTGGAGCAAATCGGGCGCGAGCAACTTTGCGCGGCGGGCACGGATGCGCTGGTCAGCGTGCTGCATTGCGGCAGTGGTGACGGGATCGAACTGATCAGTTGCCAATAGACAATGAAAAGCCAAAGTAGAACAAATGAAACTTCATACCATTCGCTTGATGAATTTCCAGTCTTTTGGCGAACAGCCAACAGACATATCACTTGAAAATATTTCCTACCTGATTGGCCCAAATGGCTCAGGCAAAACAGCGGTACTTCAGGCTTTGTGTCGTCTCTTCGCCTTCGATCCAACACTGCGCCGAATCGAGCGTTCGGATTTTCATGTCCCATTCAACGAGGCAGCACCGCCTGCTGAGCGTCAGCTATGGATCGAGGCCGACTTTCTGTTCCCGGAACTTGGCGATGACAAAGACAACAGCACGGTGGCACCTCATTTCGGCCACATGCGCCTTGACGAAATAGATGGCATACCGCGCGTGCGTTTTCGTCTCACCGCCACCATGGGCTTGGATGGAGACATAGAAGAAAGCATGGTCTATGTGCTGGACATCAATGCAGATGGGTCGCCACTGACCACTGCTCAAGTCCCCCGATCTGAACGCAACCATATCCACGTTCACTACCTGCCCGCGCGCCGTGATCCAGCTGATCATATTACCTACGGTGCCAATGCACTGCTGGGACGCATGCTGCGTGCGGTGAACTGGGATGCAGAGCGAACTGTCATCAAGGGGCTGACCGACCAAATCAGCGGCAGTTTGGCGGCTAATCCGTCAATCAATGCGTTCAGCACAAGCTTGAAAACAGCATGGAGTGCTTTGCACAAGGGCAGCTTCTTTGCCGACCCCAAGCTCACTTTTGTAGCGTCTGAGATCGAGGCCTTGCTGCGGCACATGTCAGTATCTTTCACACCAGGCCACGACGAGCATCTGGTCGATTTCTCACGATTGAGCGACGGTCAGAAGTCGATGCTGTATCTGTCGCTCGTGCAGTCCTCGCAAGCCATTGGTTGCGCTGTACTGACTGGCAAAGATACGTCATTTGATGCCGACAAGTTGCGCCCGCCCGTTTTTACGGTGGTGGCGGTCGAAGAGCCAGAAAACAGCCTCTCGCCCCACTACCTCGGACGGATCGTCAATGCGCTCAACAAAATGACCAGCCATGGCGACGCACAAGCGCTGATCGCCACCCACGCGCCATCCATGCTGCGGCGTGTTGCCCCGGAACGTATTCGCTATCTGCGGCTGACCCAGAAGCGAACATCGCGTGTCACGCACATCAAACTACCAGATGCTACTGATGAAGCTCATAAATTTGTGCGTGAAGCGGTACAGGCTTTTCCAGAAGTCTATTTCTCGCGGCTTGTCGTTCTTGGAGAAGGAGACAGTGAAGAAATAGTGTTGCCACGGCTTCTTCAGGCCAAAGGTGCTCCGGTTGATGAGTCGGCAATCACGATTGCTCCCTTGGGTGGGCGTCACGTCAATCACTTCTGGCGTCTTCTGTACGCACTGGGCATTCCATATCTGACGCTGCTGGATCTTGATACGGCACGCTTCCAAGGTGGTTGGGGGCGGATTAAATACGCAGTTAAAAACAAAGAGATCTTCGATCCTCAGTGGGTATTAATGTTTCCCGGAATGCATCCAACTTCAATTCCCAATTGGAATTGTGATATCTACAAGATTTTGGATCCGGCACTGCCTGCTTTTTATTGCAACCACTTGGCGAATTTAGAGCGTGGGGGCGTATTCTTTTCCTATCCAATGGATCTGGATTTCGCAATGCTGCTCGCGTACCCACATGCCTATGATGTTGAGAGAGAAAGGCCCGACGAGTCGACGATCAAAGCTGTCCTCGGAAAAAGCTATCACGACGTAAATCAATACAGCAACGAGGAACAGCAACTGTTCGGCACCTACCATCAGCACTTCAAACTTGGCAGCAAACCCGTCGCCCATATTGATGCACTGGCCAAGCTGACTGATGAAGAGTTGCTGGCTAACATGCCAACATCCTTGAGCAGATTGGCGGATGCCGTCATCGCCAAACTCGCGGAGTTGCCAGAGTGATTGCGGTCGATGCCTGGAAGCCTGCGGATGGGCTGACCCTTGAACCGAATGCACTACTTGCGGCCAAGGAGCAGGCGCGCAGTCTCGCGCTGACGGCAGGCCCAGGAGCAGGAAAGACTGAAATGCTTGCGCAGCGAGCGGATTTTCTACTGCGCACGGGGACTTGTCGTTATCCCAAACGGATTCTGGCCATTTCGTTCAAGGTTGATGCCAGTAGCAACCTAAAAGAGCGGATCAGGCGGCGCTGTGGTTCAGAGCTTGCTGCGAGATTTGATAGCTATACTTTTCACGCATTTGCCAAACGCATTATTGACCGATTCAGGCCGGTTTTAACGGGTGCAGATACGCTGAACGCTGGCTACAAGATCGTTATAAAAAAGCACGGCCCCTCTCGCACCGAGATCGAATTTGACGACCTGGTACCGTTTGCGCTCCATATCCTGCAAAAGTCAGGCATAGCACGAAACGCAATCCGCCAGACCTACAGTGACGTTTTCCTCGACGAATTCCAAGACTGCACCAACAAGCAGTACGAACTACTCAAGCTCGCCTTTCAAAGTACGAGCATTCGCTTGACCGCCGTGGGCGACACCAAACAGAAAATCATGGGCTGGGCTGGAGCCATGGATGGCATCTTTCAGGCTTTCGCCACCGACTTTGCTGCTATCCGGCTCAATATGTACCGTAACTTTCGCTCAAAGCCGCGACTGCTTCGCCTGCAAAACGAGATCATTCGCAAGCTTGACCCATCTTCCGTCATGCCTGATGAGCAGATTTCCGGCGACGAAGGCGAGGTGTTTGCATGGCGCTTCGACGACAGTCGTCAGGAGGCGAACTACCTCGCAGGTTTGATTGAAAGCTGGATAAGAACTGAGCAGCTCCCGCCTGCGGAAATTGCAGTCCTGATTCGTAATCAGCTCGACCTGTACGCCGATCATCTGATGGCGGCATTGGAGGCCCGTGGCATCCCCTTCCGCAACGAGCAGCAGATGCAAGACATCACAGTCGAGCCAGCTGCTCGTTTGATCGTGGACTATCTCTCCTGCCTCTATGGTCAGCGCGAACCCAAGGCATGGATTCGGCTGATGAACCAGCTAATCCCGTTTGCTGATGATGAGATTCAGTCAAACGCACGTAAGGACCTTGATCGGCTCGTCAAGCAGCAACGAAAAGAGATAGCCATTGCCGAACTGGTCGTTGAGCCATTTTCCGGCTGGTGGGAGTTTGTTCGAGCATTCCTGAAGCAAGTCAGCATCGAAACATTGGTGTCGCTTTCCCCGGACTACGAGTCGCATGATCGGTTGAAAGAGGTTGTCCGCGATACCAAGGCCAAGATCGAGGAATTGCTAGAGTTGGAGCCTGACTTGCCCAAAGCCCTTGAGCGCTTCTCAGACGACCAAGCTGTGCGAATCCTGACCATTCATAAGAGCAAGGGCCTTGAGTTTGACTCAGTCATCATCATGGCCGTCGAAAACGAAATCTTCTTTGGCGATCAAGATGAAAACCGATGTGCCTATTTCGTCGGGGTTTCTCGTGCCAAGAAGCGGCTGGTACTAACCTATGCCAATCAACGAGAGCGCCCAGTGGGAACTAAGCGATGGGATGTACAACGCACAGCTCAAAATGAATACTTCGGCTATGCCACGCCCTTTGCGAAACGGGAATAATTGGCGGGGGTGTAGAGTCACTGGTATCACGTGCTGCAACTGCGGACGGCGATTGGTATTGGTTTGAAGCGTGGGTGCTAGGCTTCCCCCATGAGATTTGACGGAAAGATGGCTGCTAACTTGAACACAATGAACCCCCAACACCTCCTACAACAAACCTTCGGTTACCCCGCTTTTCGCGGCGAGCAACAGGCCGTCATCGAGCATGTCGCCGAGGGCGGCGATGCGCTGGTGTTGATGCCGACGGGCGGCGGGAAGTCCTTGTGCTACCAGATTCCGGCGTTGTTGCGGCCCGGTGTGGCGGTGGTGGTGTCGCCGCTGATTGCGCTGATGCAGGATCAGGTGGATGCCCTCAGCCAGTTGGGCATTGCGGCGGCGTTTCTGAATTCCAGCCTCAGCCCGCAGGCGGCGCAGCAGGTGGTGCGGCAGATGCTGGCGGGCGAATTGAAATTGCTGTATGTCGCGCCGGAGCGCTTGGTCACCGAGGGTTTCATGGCGCTGCTGGAACAGGTGCAAGCCAGCATCGGCATTGCGCTGTTTGCCATCGACGAGGCGCATTGCGTGTCGCAATGGGGGCATGATTTCCGCCCGGAATACCGTGCCCTGACGGTGTTGCCGCAGCGCTTCCCCGCCGTGCCGCGCATCGCCCTGACCGCCACCGCCGACGCGCCCACCCGGCACGAAATTGTGGAGCGGCTGGAGTTGGGCAACGCGCAGCAATTCGTGTCCAGCTTTGACCGCCCCAACATCCGCTACCACATCACCGCCAAACAGCAGGCGCGCCAGCAGTTGCAAGCCTTTTTGCGCGCCGAGCATCCGCACGATGCGGGCATTGTGTATTGCCTGTCGCGCAAAAAAGTGGAGGAAACCGCCGCCTGG
>DHYQ01000065.1:0-221 GCA_002414205.1 Gallionellaceae bacterium UBA5126
ACCAAAAAGTTGCGGCCAATAATCATCGGCTCGACTTCGGGGTGGTTGATGTTGGCGGTAATCACGGCGCGTCCGGCGGCGACTTCAGCGCGCACGAATTCCGGCGTGATCTCCTTGGGCATGGCTTTGCCGAAGTTTTCACCGGGATGTTGCTTGAGCAGCATGTCGGACAGGCCATCACGTTTCTGATTTTCGCGGATGGCGATGTATTCCATTTCCGG
>DHYQ01000065.1:507-3437 GCA_002414205.1 Gallionellaceae bacterium UBA5126
GGATTTTTTTCCACGCCACCATTGATCTGGGTGTCGGTCAGGGTGATTTCGCGCATCGGCACGCGGATGTCCGGGCGGCTGCCTTGGACGTAAATTTTGCGCGAATTGGGCAGCGGTTGAATGGCGGCGGCGTCAACTTCAGCCGCAGCGGCGATAAATTTGGAATTGGCGTTCATCAGAGCTCCAGAGAAATAAAGCGGGAAGCTCGCAGGCGCCTCGAAAAATCGTCATGAGCGGATGCAATGTGCAATAGATTGTTCGAGGTGCCCTTTGTGCTTCCCTACGACGGCATTACCCGTACAGGTTCAAAGGGTGTGTCTCACTCCGCAACGCGGAGACCCCCAGCGGGGGTGCACAGTAATGGAAAGTGGTTTTAAAAACAAGGGGCTAAGCAGAATGGTTTATGTAAATCATCGGAATTGCAACAGCTTTTCAGGGAGTGCTGATTTATTCCCCCTGTTCGTGGTGAGTGTGTCGAACCATGAACAGAGGCGCGAGCTGCCCGTCGACAAGCTCAGGGCGAACGGATTAAATCAACGCGTCCTTAACGAACGGCGGCACGCTCAATCGCTTGCACACATTCCTTGACCAGCGCACCACCGCGATACACCAGCCCGCTATACACCTGCACCAGCGACGCGCCGGCCTGAATTTTTTCCACCGCATCCGCGCCATTCAGAATGCCGCCGACGCCGATGATGGGCAGTGCGCCTTGCAGTTCGGCAGCCAGTTGACGAATCACCGTGGTGGATTTGTCGCGCACCGGCGCGCCGGACAGCCCACCGCCTTCGCTACCGTGCGGCAGGTGTTCCACGCCGACGCGGGACAGGGTGGTGTTGGTGGCAATCACGCCGTCGATGCCGTGCTGCATCAGCAGGCGGGCGATGTACTGCACTTGCTCCTGCTCCATGTCCGGGGCGATTTTCAGGGCGATGGGGACGTATTTGCCGTGGCGGTCGGCCAGTTGTTGCTGCTCGGCCTTGAGCAGCGCCAGCAAATCGTTCAGCGCGGATTCGTCCTGCAACTGGCGCAGGTTTTTGGTGTTGGGCGAGGAGATGTTCACCGTGACGTAACTGGCGTGGGGATACACCTTGCGCAAACAGGTCAGGTAATCGTCGGCAGCGCGCTCAATCGGTGTGAGGGCATTTTTGCCGATGTTGATGCCAAGGATGCCGGGATAGTTGGCGGCCAACACGTTGCGCAGCAGCGCGTCCACGCCCTCGTTGTTGAAGCCCATGCGGTTGATGACGGCGTTGGCTTCGGGTAGGCGGAACAAACGTGGCTGCGGGTTGCCGGGCTGGGCCAGCGGGGTAATGGTGCCGATTTCGATAAAGCCGAACCCCAGCCCAGCCAGGCCGTGGATGCACTCGCCGTTTTTGTCCAGCCCGGCAGCCAAGCCAACTGGGTTAGGAAAAGTCAGGCCCATGACCTGACGTGGCTGCGCGGCATAGGGCGTGCTGCGCAGCAGGCCCAGCGACTGGGCAGCGCTCAGGGCGCGCAGGGTGGTGTGGTGGGCGGTTTCGGGTTGCAGGGCAAACAGCGCGGGGCGGAGCAGGGAATACATAGCGTTAGGCAGGCAAAGGGAAGTTATTTTTGGCCGGGGTCTTTTTGCACCACGACCGGGATGGGAAATTTCTTTTTGGTTTTGATTTGCGCTTGGCGCGAGGTGCCGCGCCAGAATTCGGCAATCACATCGCCCAGTTGCAGCGCCAGCCAGCCGAACAGCAGCAGGCCGAATTGCGCCAATCCGGGTTGGGTGATGTCTGGCAGGCCGCCGTTGTAGCGGTAGGCCAGCAAGGTGATGTTGCCGACCAGCAGCCCAGCCAGCGCGCCGCACACCACCCGCCCCCAGTCGCCTTGCGGCAGGGTGTCGAACACCGTGCTTTCGTGCCACAGGTGTTGCAGTGCCACCAGCAGCAACAGCGGCGCCAGCCAAAACAGCGGCAACACCGGCCAACCTGCTCCGCTCAACAAGCCGAACGCCGCCAGCGCCACCCACAGCATGACCTGGGTTTCCCGCGCCGGGGCGGGCAGGGCCGGGCCATGCGCCAGTTGCTTCAGCAAACCGGGCAACAACGCCAGCACGTTGCGGGTCAGCAGCATGGCAGGCATCAGCAGGGCAAACAGCGGCGTGAACAGCAGGAGTTGCACCGGCCACGGTGCCGTCTGGTTGCCCCAGCTACCGACAAAGCTGTTGAGATACACCAGCAGCCAGCCCACCAATGCACTGGCGACGGCCACGGCGGCGAAGTAGCGCGGCTGGCTGTTCAGCGGGGCGATTTTTTGCATGCGCTTCAGCCAGTGATTCAGAATCAGCAGGTAAGCCAGCAGGGCAAAGCTGGTGAGCAAGGTGGCGGGCAGATTCACTTCCAGCCCACTGCCGTTGTCCCACTCCGCGCCACTCAACGCCAGCCCCAGCCAAGGCAAGGCCAGCAGGGCGATGACAAAAATGCTTAAACGTATCCACATGATGCTGAACTCTCCACGTCAGGTCATTCGTTAATAAACAATATGTAGGAGCGGGCCTTGCCCGCGAACTGGTTATGCGCGGGCAAGGCCCGCTCCTACGGCATAGCATTGAAAGCGGGCTGGCCGCTGCGATCCAGCCGCTGCCATTGGTTGTCCAGCAAGCCTTCGCACGGCTGGTACTGGGTTTTGTAGGCCATTTTGCGGCAGTCGCGGATCCAGTAGCCGAGATAGACGTAGGGCAAGCCCAGGCGGCGGCACAGCTCCACTTGCCACAACACGTTAAACACACCGTAGCGTGCCTGCGCCACGTCCGGGTCGTAAAAGGTATAGACCGCCGACACCCCGTCGTCCAGCAAATCAATCAGGCTGACCATGCGTAAGGTGTCCCCTTGACGGAATTCCACCAAAAAAGTTTCCACATGACTTTCCAGCAGAAAGTTGCGATAGGACTGCGCATCGCC
>DHYQ01000065.1:3561-7045 GCA_002414205.1 Gallionellaceae bacterium UBA5126
TGCTGCTTCCAGGCGCGGCGCTGCGAGCGGTTGGGCTGAAAGTCCGCCACCGGAATGCGCAGCGACACGCAGGCCTGACAGGTGTCGCAGCGCGGGCGGTAGGTGTGCTGGCCGCTACGGCGAAAGCCATGTTGCACCAGATCGGAGTACACGTGCTTGTCAATCAGAAATGCCGGGGTAGCCACCTGCGAACGCGATAACTGCTGCGGCAAATAGCTGCATTCGTAGGGTGCCGTGAGGTAAAAATGCAGATTCGGCGGGGGCAGGGCTTGGCTCTGGCTCATGCAAACAGGTCGGGGTCAAATTGCCAAACGGCAGGGGGCGGGCAGTCTATCAAGTTTTGCAGTTGCTGGACGAATTGCGTGCGCGGAATTTCTGCCGCGCCCAGCGAAGCCAGGTGGCCGGTGTTCATCTGGCAATCAATCAGGCCGAATTGCCAGCGCGTCAACTGGCGGCACAAATGCGCCAGCGCCACCTTGGAGGCATTGCTGCGGCGCGAAAACATGGATTCGCCGTAAAAAATCCGCCCAATGGACACGCCATACAGCCCGCCCACCAATTCGCCCTCAAACCAGCTTTCCACCGAATGCGCCCGCCCGGCCTGATGCAGCGACACATAGCCCGCGATGATGTCCTCGCTAATCCACGTCCCATCCTGCCCGGCACGCGGTGCGGCACAGGTGCGCATGACTCGCTCGAAGGCGGTATCGACGCGCACCTCGAAACCGCCATTGCGAATCACGCGCAGCAGCGATTTCGACAATTTGAAATGGTGTGGTGGCAACACCATGCGCGGGTCAGGACTCCACCACAAAATCGGATCCTCCTCGCCAAACCACGGAAAAATGCCGTGCCGGTAGGCATCCAGCAACCAAGGCGCGGTCAACTCGCCGCCCATCGCGAGCAAGCCATCCGGCAAAGCCTGATGGAGCGGGGGGAAGCGGGAAGGTGACTGGGTAAGCGGCATTCGGGCGAAAACACTGGGCGGTTACGATGGGAGGCAAGCAAATTTTCGGCGGCGTAGTTTACTATAGCGCTCGGATTGATTGCGTGGATGAGGAGCAAAATCGTGAAGCGGTTGGGTTGGTTGTGTTGCATGTTGCTGGTGGCGTGTCAGCCGCAGGAGGCGGATTACCAGCCGGTGCTGGGTCGGCGCAGCCCGGTGGCACGTACCGAACTGGTGGTGGGGATTCATCCGTTACATAACCCGCGCCGCTTGCTGGAGCGCTATGGCCCGATCATTGCGTACATCAATCGCAGCATGCCGGAAGTGCAATTGCGGCTGGAAGCCTCGCGCAATTACGACGAGTATGACCGCAAGCTGTACAGTCGGCGTTTTGATTTCGCCATGCCCAATCCCTACGAAACCGTGTTGTCGCTGAAAAATGGTTATCGGGTGTTTGGCAAAATTCAGGGAGACGGTATCTTTCGCGGCATTATTTTGGTGCGCAAGGATGGGGGCATCCGTCAGCCCACGGACCTGAAAGGCAAGAAAGTGGCCTATCCGGCCCCCTCCGCACTGGCGGCGACCATGATGCCGCAGTATTTTTTGCAAACCCACGGAGTGGATGTGCAGCACGACATCACCAATCTGTATGTTGGCTCGCAGGAATCGTCGATTCTGAATGTGTTGCGCGGGTTTACGGCAGCAGGGGCCACTTGGCCGGTGCCCTGGCAAGCCTTTCAACAGGAACACCCCGACCAGGCCGCGCAGTTGTTGTTGAAGTGGCAGACTGACACCTTGCCGGGAGTGGGTTGGGTGGTGCGGGACGATGTTGCGCCGGCGTTGGCGCAAAAATTTGCCGCTGCCTTGTTTTCATTGCAACACAGCGAGGAGGGGCGGCGTTTGCTGGCCGCGTTGCCACTGGCGGGTTTTGAGTCGGCCAGTGATAAAACCTACCTGCCTGTGCAGGAATTTCTGGCACAATTTGCCCGCACCGTGCGTCCCATAGAGCAATGACATGCTTATTTTTTTAACAGCCATTCGGCAATACTGGCGCAGCTCCATTCGGCGACGGATGGTGCTGGGTTTTGGTTTGTCCACGCTGGCCATGATGTTGGCCAGTGGTTATTTTTTGTACCAGCAACAGCGTGATGCGGCTTATTCAACCGAGCGCGAACATGCCCGTGCGCTGGCGGTGGCGTTGTCCAACAGCAGCACGCCGTGGGTGCTGTCGCGTGATTTGGCGGGCTTGCAGGAAATCGTGGAAGGCTCTCGAAGCAGCCGTGATTTGGTGTATTTACTGGTGCTGTCGCGTTCGGGCGAGGTGCTGGCCTCGTTGCAACATGACCAGGTGGGTCAGTTTGTGCAGGATGCCCTGAGCGTGCGCTTGTTGCGGCAGGGGCAATCGCAATTGCAAGTGCTGCTGGAGCAGCCGACGCGGCTGGAAGTGGCGGCACCGATTGTGGTCAGTAATCAATTGCTGGGCTGGGTACGCGTCGGCATGAAGCGCGATGCGGTGCGTCACGATTTGCGGCAGATGTTGTTTTTCTTGCTGTGGTTTGCCCTTGCCGCGTCATTGCTGGTGAGCCTCACCGCTGCGGCATTGGCGCAGGGGCTGGCGCAGCGCTTTAATAGCTTCATGGCGGCAACCGGAAAAATCAAGGCGGGTGAGCATGCGATTCGTTTGCCCGTGACGCAGCCCGATGAACTGGGCGCGATGGTGGTGGATGTGAATGCCATGCTGGACGTGCTGTGCGAGAGCGAGTTGCGCTTCCGCCAGTTGGCCGAAAACATTCACGAAGTGTTCTGGATGACCACCGTGGACAAGCAGCAGATGTTGTACGTCAGCCCGGCGTATGAGCAGGTGTGGGGGCGCACGGTGCAGTCCCTGCTGGACTGGCCGCTGAGTTGGCTGGAATCCATACATCCAGATGACCAGCATAAGGTGCGCGATAGTCTGCAACGCCAGATAGCCGGGGAGTATGACGTGGAGTATCGCGTGTTGCGCCCGGATGGGGAAATCCGCTGGATACACGACACTGCTTACCCGGTGCGGAATGCCGAGGGTGAGTTGTACCGTGTGGTAGGGGTGGCGGAGGACATTACCCAGCGCATGTCGGCGCTGGCACAATTGAAAAATTCCGAAGAGCGGCTGGATTTCATGGCGCACCATGACGCGCTCACCGGTTTGCCCAATCGCGTCAGGTTGTTCTCCCGCTTGGACGAGGCCATGCAACGACCACCGGTGGTACTGTTCGTGCTGGATTTGGATCGCTTCAAGAATGTGAACGACAGCTTCGGGCATGCGGCGGGGGATGCTTTGTTGCGCCAAGTGGCGCAGCGCTTGAGTCAAATGTTTTCCCACGAAGATGGCGTGGCGCGTCTGGGCGGCGATGAGTTTACAATTTTGCTGGAGCAGGCGGTTAAAGGGGTGGCCTTGCACAAGCTGGCACTCAAGGTGATCGCTGAATTGAGTGAGCCGTACATGCTGCCGTCGGGCGCACAGGTGAATGTGGGTGTGAGTATTGGCATCAGTCGTTA
>DHYQ01000015.1:0-125 GCA_002414205.1 Gallionellaceae bacterium UBA5126
CTGGAGTTGGGCGGCGAAGCCCAGCCGGAAGCAGGCGACTATGCCCGTCTGCTGAAAAAACTGAAAGGCCGCCCCGACGCGCCGCTGCTGCAAACCGTGATGCTGCGCTCGCTGCGTCAGGCGCG
>DHYQ01000015.1:278-9010 GCA_002414205.1 Gallionellaceae bacterium UBA5126
ATTCGCCGCTATCCCGATTTGCTGGTACACCGCGCCATCAAGGCCGTGCTGCAAAAACAGCATTACCAGCCCGGCAGCAAGTGGCCGGACTTGGGCGAGCACTGCTCCATGACCGAGCGCCGCGCCGACGACGCCACCCGCGACGTGGAAGCCTGGCTGAAATGCTTCTACATGCGCGAGCATCTGGGCAGCGTGTTTGTCGGCACCGTGTCGGCAGTCACCAGTTTCGGCATGTTTGTCACCTTGGACGACCTGTATGTGGAAGGGCTGGTGCACGTGTCCGAATTGGGCAAGGACTATTTCCGCTTTGACGCCACGCGCCACCAATTGCTGGGCGAGCGCAGCGGGCAAAGTTTCCGCCTAGGCGACCGCGTGCGCGTGCGCGTGGTGCGGGTGGATATGGAAAGCACCAAGATTGACTTTGTGTTGCAGGATGAACCTGCCCCGGTAGAAAACGGTGACGCGGCGACCGCAAGCGAAACCGCCCCGAAAAAGAAGAAAGGCAAGCAAAAAAATGGCTGAACTGCGTCTGATTTACGGCTTTCATGCCGTCACCTCGCGTCTGCGGCAAAACGCCAGCGGCGTGCTGGAGTTGTATGTACAAAGCCAGCGCAATGACCCGCGTATGCGCGATTTGCTGAAACTGGCCGAGGAGCAAGGCGTGCGCGTCATCACCGTGGATGTGGCACGCCTGAATGGCATGGCCGGTGGCACGCGCCATCAGGGCGTGGCGGCACGGGTGGATGCCACCCGCCGCGTGCAACATTTGTCCGACGTGCTGGACACCCTGACCGAGCCGCCGCTGCTGCTGGTGCTGGACGGCATTCAAGACCCGCACAACCTCGGTGCCTGTCTGCGCAGCGCCGACGCCTTTGGCGTGCATGCCGTGATTGCCCCCAAAGACCGCGCCGTCGGCCTGAACGCCACGGTGGAAAAGGTCGCCTGCGGCGCAGCGGAAACCGTGCCCTATATCACGGTGACAAACTTGGCACGTACTTTGCGTGAATTACAAGAAGCGAACATCTGGGTGGTCGGCACGGCGGGGGAAGCCACGCAGGATTTGCACCAGTTCAAACACACCGGCGGCATCGCCTGGGTGCTGGGCGCAGAAGGCGAAGGCCTGCGCCGCCTGACCCGTGACACCTGCGATGAGCTGGTGCGCATCCCCATGCAGGGCAGCGTGGAAAGTTTGAACGTGTCGGTCAGTGCCGGAATTTGTTTGTTTGAAACCCGCCGTCAGCGCGCAGCAGTCAACCCATTGTGAAATGCTTGACCCCGGCCACGCGACCGGATGCACTGGCGCCGCCCCTGCCCACCGGGTCGGCGCCGATTTTGGGAGATGCCACCACTATGTCTCATGTCACCTACTGGATAGCACCACTCGCCCTGTCATGCTGCCTGGCACTACCCGCCCAAGCGGAGTTGTACGTCGTCATGGGCGTGAGTAGCAAACCGGTACAACTCAACCTGCAAAATATCAAAAATATTTTTCTGGGACGGATTAACACCTTGCCCGGCGGGGCGCGCGCCATTCCCATCGACCAACACGACGGCAATCCATTGCGCGAAGAGTTTTACGTCAAGGTAACCAATCTTTCCGCCGCGCAGGCCAAAGCGCACTGGGCGCGACTGTATTTCACCGGGCGCGGTACGCCGCCTGTCGAAGCGCGCAACAGTCAAGACATCAAACTGCAACTCAACCAGATACCCAATACCCTGTCGTACCTCGAAAAAGCGGCGCTGGACAGTACTGTGCGTATCATTCAAACCATCCCGTGATTTTTTGAGGCTAATCTATGACCAAACAGCGCATACCACGCTTGGGGTGCACCTTGTGGTTCCTCGCTTTCAGCACCGCCGCCGGGGCAGCCGAGTTCGCCGGGCTTGACTGGAGCGGCTCCGGCTTTGCCACCGTCGCAATTGGCAAAATGTTGAATGGTGTCCCAACACAGATGCAAAGTGGCTATGCCTGCCCCTGCTTTGTCTCCGACTTTGCGCAGGGCGGCGTATACCAACAGGGCGGCTTGCAATGGCAACCAGACAGTAAGGTCGGTTGGCAAGGCAAGGCCTCTCTCAACCCGGATTTTTCCGTCACCGGCCAAGTCGTCATGCGTGCCGCAGCCGGTGGACATGTGGATTTTGAATGGTTGTATGGCAATTGGCGCCTCAACGAGCAATTTTCGCTGCAAATAGGACGCAAACGTTTGCCGTTGCTGTACTACTCCGAATCACAAGATGTCGGCTTTGCCTATCCTTGGGTGCATTTATCGCCGCAGATCTACGGCTGGGAAATCGTTAACTTCAACGGGGCCAATCTGGCCTATCAGGGGCAATGGGGCGACTGGAGCAGCAGCGTGGATCTGTTTACCGGCAGCGAAACCGTGCGCAACAGCAATTACTGGCAAATGTACAACGGGCGCTATACCCGTACCGACAGCCGCTGGCGCAACCTTCTGGGCGCCGATGTCAGTCTCAGCAAGGATGCACTGGAAATTCGCCTGGCCATGATGCAGTCCGAACTAGCCAACACCAATCCCAAGGCAGCCAACCCACTGGCGTTCGGGCCGGCCACACCACAATACATTTATAGCGCCAGTTTGCACTACGAAGCAGCCCATTGGCTGATACATGGCGGGCTGCTGTACATCAACCGCAAAGCCTCGTATGGCGAGGATTTCAGCCGCAGCTTTGCCGTGGGATACCGTATCGGCAACTACCTGCCCATGTTGTCGCATAACCGCTATTACCAGAAACAACACTATGCACCGGCATTGGGTCTGAGTCCGGCACAGGCCGAGGCGCATCACAACACCGCCCTGTCGCTACGTTATGAACTGACCCCCGCCAGCGCACTCAAGCTGCAATATGACCACTGGCAAAACGACGCGCAACCGGCTTTTTTCATCGCCAATCCCAACAGCGCCGTTCCCATGGGCAGTAGCAGCTTGCTCAGCATGAGTTACGACTTACTGTTTTGAGTCGCTGCACGGCGTTGCTGGCGGCGGTACCACAACCACACCACCGCCAGCCGCCACAATACGCCCACACTGACATAACCCAGCAACGCCAAGCCCAGCGCCAACACCGGCAACCCCAGCAGCAACGGTTGCCCCAGCCCCTGCAACCAGTGCCACCAGGCCTGCACATCCATCTGCCAACGAGGCTCATGCCAAGCCGGGGACTGGCCACTCAGCCACCCACCCAATTGCCAGGCGAACCAATACAGCGGCACGATGGTCAGCGGGTTGGTATACAGCGTCACCAACATGGCCAGTGGCGCATTGGCACGCCACCACAACGCCAACGCCGCTGCCGATAACATCTGCAACGGGCCGGGCACCAAACCACACAACAACCCGACGGCCACCGAACGCGCCAAGGCACGCCGATGCAAGTGCCCCAGTAAAATCCTGCCCCCACGTTCTCCCAAGCGACGTCGCAACCACTGCTGCACCATGTCATTCTCCAGAAAAAAGCCCGCCGGTTTCCCGGCGGGCCCGCCTGTTTCTGTCCAGCTCAGGGCAAGGAACGCGCAACGCGGAAGCCGTAATAACTGCTGCGATAAAACGGCGCATTCTGTTCGCGCCGCGCCGCCCGCACCGTGGCCAGATCCCGATTCCACGAGCCCCCGCGCAACACCACATTCAACATGCCGGACGACTGCATCCAGGCCTGCCCGTCAGCGGGCGCGCCATCGTAGGTGGGATGATACAAATCCTGCAACCACTCCCAGACATTGCTGCTCAAATCCACCACACCCCAGCCACCCACCGGTTTCTGACTAACCTCACGCGGCTTGCTCAAACCCGGATCCATGCGCCAGAACAAATCGTTGTCCGCACAATACTCTCCTGATTGTCCGGCCCGACAAACATACTCCCACTCCGCCTCGCTCGGCAGACGATAAAACTTGCCGGTTTTTTGCCGCAACCACTGTACATAAGCCACTGCATCATTCCAGCTCACACATACCACCGGGAATTGTCCGGTTTGCTTCCAGCCGGAATCGCGCCAAGTCGCCCCTGTTGCGACCCAAGCCTTGTTATCCACCAGCACCATGCACCCCTGCATGCCTTCATTGCGCTCAGCATCGGTGACATAGTGGGTGGCCGCCACAAATGCGGCAAATTGCGCCACCGTCACCTCAGTGCGCCCCATTTCAAACGCCGCCACCTGCACGGTACGCGCCGGTTTCTCCGATGGCTGACAATTCTTGTCGCGCCCCTCCTGACAGCCCATGACAAACTGCCCGGCAGGAATCTGGAGCATGCTGGGTTCAATCGACGTTGCCGGGACAATCGGCACGGTCACTGCGGATGCAGGCACAACGGTCACTGCGGGTGTCGTCGGGGTTATCGCTGGCACTGGCGGTGCCCGGCGCACAGTGGGCGCGGCCTGCGTGACTTGGACGGGTGGCACGCTTGCCGTGGGCTTGACCGGCACCGGCGCCTCTGCGGGCTGGACTGGCACGCTTGGGATCACCGCCGGTTTGGCGGGTGCGACGTTGGTCGCAGGCGGCCGCATGGTCGCGGGTGCCCCCTCCCCCCCAACCTCTGCTTGCGCCGTCACACGACGAATCTGCGCCATGCGCAATTCAGCCAGCGCAATGTAACGGCCTTGTGGGTAATAACGACGATAGGTTTCAAAGTCCGGCAAGCTACCACTGCGGTTGGCGATGTCCCAGAACTGATCTTCAATCTGGTCAGCACTACGCGACTGCGAAGTCGCCGCGCTTGGCACCACTGTCGGCGAGGCACTGTCGTGGCTCTGGCAGCCGCCAAAACAGAACGTCCCCTTGATATTGCCCTCCATCCACGGCTCCTGCTTGCCGCGTGAGGATTGCTCCACCTCGTTGGTCACATTCTTGATCAACGCCTCAATCGGCACATGCAAATCCATCTGCGGCAACAACTTGCTGGTGTACAGGCCATTGCGCCCGTCGCCATCAATCGCCACACTGCCGGGACGAGTCGCGTACATGATGATGGTGCCGGACGGCGCTACGGTGCGGGCCAGCCCGCGCTCCACCGAGCGGAAACGATTCGCATAGGGATTGTTGCGACAAGCATCCAGGAACACCAGATTCAAGCGCGTCTTGGCAATCTCCAGCACAGCCATGATTTGCCGCAGCGCCAGACTCTGGTTGGGCACATCCTCTTCGGAATTGATGTCGGCATCCACAGCAGGAAAATAATTCTCTCCATCCACCTGCAAACCATGCCCGGCATAAAACACCAGCGCCACCCCGCCCTCGCTCAAGCGGCTACGAAACTCACGCAACACCCCGCCAATCGACTTGCTGGTGATATTGGTACGCTCGATGACCTCAAAGCCCAAGCTGCGCAATTTTTTGGCCATATCTTCCGCGTCATGTGCAGGATTCGGCAACGGCGAATGCTCATACGCACTGTTCCCGATCACCAACGCCACACCGCGCTCACCCTCCGCCACCGCCAGTGGACTCCACAAACTGATCAGCCACAGCCAACACAGCAACCAAACAACGCGCATCACCACTCCAAAACGGATTCAATCCCGGCATTCTAACAAAAAGCCCGCAAAAACAATCCCATCCCTACCAACGGCACAGCAAATATGTCGCTAGGTAACAGAAAACTCAGCCCAAAAGCTCGTCTAACGGATTCTTGCCTCCACTGACAAGCGTCATATCGCCAGCGGGACGACGTAATTCCTTGGGTGGGCCATCGCGCAGGACTCATTGCCGTCGAAGCATTCATCCGCGCCAATCGATCGGCGTGACCTACCCGTCTGCCGCGTGACAATTATCGAACCGGGTTGACGATAAAACTACGACATGAGGGGAAGTGGCGATTTATGATATTTTTGAAAATCAACACAACCTGTTGGTTTTATGTAGGAAATAAAACATGGCACGCTAAGTGCTCATAGCAGTTCAGGGTGGCCACCCAAAATAAATTTGAACTTTCCTGCTCCGCTTGCCCAGTGAGCGGGCGAGTGTTACCTGTTTTGGGCCTGGAATATCGCCATGAAAAAAATTGTCTCTACCCTGTTCGCTGCCTTGCTGACTTCCACCGCTTATGCCGGTCAATGGGAAGATTTGCAGCGCCAATGGGATGCCGCTTTCTACACTCAACCTGCCGTCAAATTGCCGCTGCTGCAACAGCAAGCGCGCCAGGGAGATGCGCACGCGCTGTATGTCCTGAATCTGCTGGCCGCCAACCATCGTTATGCCTTGCTCGATGCGCAAAAACGCCAGTTGCACCAACAAACGTGTCGAACCGGCGAGCAAAGTGGGCAGCCGTTGTTGCTGCTGCGATGTGGGCAGGATTTTTACGCCGGGAATGGGGTGGAGAAAGACGAAGCACAAGCCGTGATCTGGTATCATAAAGCGGCGGCATTGGGTTCCGGGGCGGCCATGGCGGAGTTGGGCGGTGCCTATTTCCTGGGCAACGGCGTTGCCAAGGATGAGGTGGCCAGTCTGGACTGGCTGCGCAAGGGGGCGGCACTCGGCGATGCGCAGGCGCTGTATGACCTGGGGCTGGTGACGCAATGTGGCTGGTGCGGACAAAAGGTGGATGAGGTGCAGGCGCTGGACTGGTATCGCCAGGCGGCTGCGCTGAACTATCCCGCTGCGCTGCGGGCCGTGGGGTACTTTTACCAGAATGGGCGCGGTGGTTTGAGCAAGGACAAGTCCGCTGCACAAATCTGGTTTGGCAAGAGTTTGCAGCAGTATCGTGTGCGCGCCGAGGCGGGCGATAGCGATGCCATGATCAATCTGGCAGAGTTTTATCAGGAAGGCCTGGGCGTCGCCAAGAATCTGCCACTGGCCAAAACCTGGCTGGAGCGCGCCGCCCGTCAGGGCGACGCCAAGGGCATGCTGACCCTGGGCTATTTTTATCAGGATGAGGCGGTGGATGATCCCGCCAAGGCCTTGCCCTGGTTCCATCAAGCCGCAGCACTGGGTAACTTGAGCGCCATGTATGCCTTGGGGAATGCCTATGGTTATGGCATCGGGGTGACGGTGGATGAGGCCGAAGCCGTGCGCTGGTATCAGCGCGCCGCCGCACGCAAGCAGATCTGCGCCATGCTGGCCATGGGCTACCGCTATAGCCGGGGAGCCGGTGTCCGCAAGGATGAAGCCGAGGCCAATCGCTGGTATTTGCTGGCCGCGCAAGAGGAGCACATCGGGGCCATGCTGACCTTGGGCGACCGTTATCGCAGCGGCAAGGATGGCCTCGCCAATCTGGAAGAGGGCGACAAATGGCTGAAGGCAGCTTTCCAATTGACCCGCAAGCGCGCTGAGGCCGGGGCCGAAAATGCCATGCGCTCACTGGGCAATTTGTATCTGCAAGGCCGGGGCGTGGAAAAGAACGTCCAATTGGGGCTGGAGTGGTATCGCAAGGCGGCAGAAAAACAATCCATCGCCAGCGATATGGCCCTGGGAAATTTGTATCACGATGGCACGCTGGTACCGCAGGACAAGGCACAGGCACAGCACTGGTATGAACGGGCGGTCGCGCAATATCGTCAGGACGCCGCCGCAGGCGATGCACAAGCGATGAAAGCATTGGGCAACCTCTACTATGACGGCAAGGCGCTGCCTGAAGACGCACAAAAATCTACCGAGTGGTATCGCCAGGCAGCCGAAGCCGGCAATGCGTCCGCCATGAACGCCTTGGCCAATCGTTATTACGACGGCAAAGGCATCGAGAAAAATTTTGAGCAAGCCGTGCATTGGTATCGCCAGGCAGCACAACATGGCGATGCTTGGGGCATGCGCAATTTGGGCAACATGTACCTGAATGGTCAAGGTGTCGCCAAGGATGTGGCTCAAGCCAAACGCTGGTACGAGCGCGCCGCCCTGCGTGGCAACAACAGCGCCATGGAAGATCTGGGCCGCTGGTATGAAGCACATGACCGCAGCAAAAACAGCCAGCAAATGGCCTTCACCTGGTATCGCCGTGCGGCGGAAGCGGGCAATGCCGAAGCCATGAACCAAGTTGCCAGCGCCTATCGCTACGGCAGTGGTGTCGAGCGAAACCATGAAAAAGACATGGCCTGGCTGCAACGCGCCGCGCAGGAAAAAAACCTGAATGCCATGAGCACACTGGCCAGCAATTACCGCCATGGCATTCGTACTGAACAGGATTTGCCCCAAGCTTTCAACTGGTATCAACAAGCCGCCGATTTGGGCGATGTGTACAGCATGATCGACCTGGCGGAAATGTACTACCAAGGCGAAGGCGTGCCCCAAGACAAGGCGGCAGCGGAAAAGTGGTATCAAAAAGCCGCTGAAAAGGCAGCCTATTGGCAACTGCAAACCTTGGCCGAGCATTATGAAATCGGGAAAAAAGCGCCACAGGACGATCAAAAAGCCCTGAGTTTCTACCAAAAATTTGCCGACAGCGGTGTGGCGGAAGGGCTGCACCAGATGGGCGAAATTTATCAACGCGGTTTGGGCAAGGTGGTTCGCCCCAATCCGGGAACCGCGCTGGACTGGTATCGCAAGGCCGCCGCCAAGGGTCATACCGACAGCATGTTGCGACTTGGCGCGGCCTATGTCACCGGCCAAGGGGTTGCCCAAGACGACCAGCAAGCCTTCAACTGGTATGAAAAAGCCGCCAGGGCAGGCTCGCGTGAGGCCATGCAGGAATTGGTGGTGTTCTATCGCCATGGCTGGGGCGTGAACAAGAGTGCCGCACTCGCCGATACCTGGGCACGCAAACTCCAGGCTGAAGACAAACGCGGTC
>DHYQ01000015.1:9136-9456 GCA_002414205.1 Gallionellaceae bacterium UBA5126
CCGTTCGTGGTGAGCGGGTCGAACCATGAACGGCGGCGTCAATCCATCCAAGCGTGACGCAGCGCGCCCTTCGACCAGCTCAGGGCGAGCGGATTAAATCAGGGTTGCTCCAACAAAAAACCTCGCAACACCCGGTGTTGCGAGGTTCTGCGCATTTTGGCGGACAGGTTTTATAACGATTCTTCCGCCATCGCCGCCAGTTGTTCGGCCTGGTGTTCGGCCATCAGTGCGCCGGTGAGTTCGTCCAGATCGCCTTCCAGCATGGCGTCCATTTTGTACAAGGTGAGGTTGATGCGGTGGTCGGTGATGCGGCCTTGCGG
>DHYQ01000015.1:9483-11375 GCA_002414205.1 Gallionellaceae bacterium UBA5126
CGCTCGGAGCGGTCGCCGCTGCCGACCAGGCTTTTACGGGTGGCGGCGATGCTGGCTTGCTGGGCGCGCACTTGCGCATCGAGGATGCGCGCTGCCAGCACGCGCATGGCTTGGGCCTTGTTCTGGTGCTGCGAGCGCCCGTCCTGACATTCCACCACCACACCGGTGGGCAAATGGGTGATGCGCACGGCGGAGTCGGTTTTGTTGATGTGCTGACCACCCGCGCCGCTGGCGCGGAAGGTGTCGATGCGCAAATCGGCGGGATTGAGCACCACGTCATCCACTTCATCCACTTCCGGCAAAATCGCCACGGTACAAGCTGAGGTGTGCACGCGGCCCTGGGTTTCGGTGGCGGGCACGCGCTGCACGCGGTGTGCGCCGGATTCAAATTTCAGCACCGAATACGCGCCCTCGCCGTCGATTTTGGCGATGATTTCCTTGTAGCCACCCATTTCACCGGGACTTTCGGAAATGACTTCCACGCGCCAGCGCCGCCGTTCGGCAAAGCGGCTGTACATGCGGAACAAATCGCCGGAGAACAGCGCCGCCTCGTCGCCGCCCGTCCCGGCGCGGATTTCCAGAAACACCCCGCGCTGGTCGTTGGGGTCTTTCGGCAGCAATTCCACTTGCAAGGCTTGATCCAACTCTGCCAGCCGCTCGTTGCCAGCCGCAATTTCCGCCTCGGCAAATTCGCGCATGTCCGGGTCGTCCAGCATTTCCTGCGCCGTGGCCAGGTCGGACAAACAGCTTTGGTACTGGTGGTACAGGGTGACGACCGGCTCCAGCTCGGCGCGCTCGCGGCTGAGTTTGCGGAAGTTGTTCATGTCCTGCGTGGCTTGCTCGGTGCTGAGCAGCTCATCGACTTCCACCAGCCGGTCGCTGAGTTGGGCCAGTTTTTGGGCGATATTCGGATTCATGCTTGAAAAATCATGGAGTTAATGCAATCCCTCGGCGGGAGCGGTAGGGTGGATAAACAACACGCATCCACCATTTTGTTTTTGCAGCCGGTGGATGCGCTGCGCTTATCCACCCTACGGCCTATTCCCTCCCCCTTGCAGGGGGAGGGTTAGGGTGGGGGTAGAAGCGATCATATTGAAGCAACGTTTCAACCCCCATCCCACAGCCCCCTCGCTATGCTCTCCCCCTCTACCAGGGGGAAGGCGTCTCTAGTCATCAGGATGCAGGTGATACAGCCGGTGCACCACGTCCAGCACCCCGGCGCGGTCGTGTTCGGCGACCTGGTTCAGGGCGTGGGTGGGGGCGTGCAGGAATTTGTTGGTCAACGCCTGGCTCATCACTTCCAGCACTTTTTCCGGGCGTTCACCTTTGCTCAACAGGCGCAGCGCCTTGTCCAACTCGTGGCGGCGGTTGCGCTCGGCGTGGTCGCGCAGGGCGCGGATGGTCGGCACCACTTCCCGCGTTTGCATCCAGTGCACAAAGTCCGACACGCTGGAATTGATGATGACTTCGGCTTCCTTGACGGCGTTCTGGCGGGCATCCAAGCCTTCGCGCACCACGTCGGCGATGTCATCCACGCTGTACAAAAACACGTCGTTCAGCTCGGCCACTTCGGCTTCCACGTCACGCGGCACGGCTAAATCGACGATAAATAGGGGGCGGTGTTTGCGCGCCTTGAGGGCACGCTCCACCATGCCTTTGCCCAGGATGGGCAACGGGCTGGCGGTACACGTCACAATAATGTCGTGCGCCGCCAGTTGTTCCGGTAATTCATTCAGGGTAATGGCGTGGCCGTCGATGCGGCGGGCCAGGGTTTGCGCCCGCTCCAAGGTACGGTTGGCCACGGTGATGCGTTTGGGATTGCGCGCCGCAAAGTGCACGGCGTTCAATTCAATCATTTCGCCCGCGCCGATAAACAGCACGTTTTGCTCGGC
>DHYQ01000015.1:11489-16737 GCA_002414205.1 Gallionellaceae bacterium UBA5126
CCGATTTCGGTTTGGGTACGCACATCCTTGGCCACGGAGAAGGTGCGCTGAAACAGTTTGTGCAACAAAAAGCCGAGCGTTCCGGCTTCTTCTGCCATACGCACGGCTTGTTTCATCTGCCCCAAAATCTGCGGCTCGCCCAATACCATGGAGTCCAGCCCGCTGGCCACACGGAAGGAATGCTTGATGGCCTGCTCACGCGGCAGGGTGTAGAGATACGGCTCCAATTCCTGCCGACTGAGCTGGTGATAGCCCGCCAGCCAGTCAATCGCCTGCTGCGGCTGGCTGGCGTTGCAGTACAACTCCATGCGATTGCAGGTGGAAAGAATGGCGGCTTCCTTGGCTCCGCCCCGATCCACCAAATCGCGCAGGGCGATTTCCATGGATTCCGGGCGGAAGGCTACCCGCTCGCGTACCGCCAGCGGGGCGGTCTGGTGGTTCAGGCCAAACGCGTACAACTGCATGGATTACAGCCCGGCATCAGCGCGCAGTGCGGCGGCCTTGTCGGTCACTTCCCAGGTGAAGCCAGGTTCTTCGCGGCCAAAGTGGCCGTAAGCGGCGGTCTTTTCGTACACGGGGCGCAGCAGATCCAGCATTTGCACGATGCCCTTGGGGCGCAGGTCGAAGTGGCGCAGCACCAATTCGGTCAGTTTTTCGTTGGAAATCTTGCCGGTGCCGAAGGTGTCCACCATCACGCTGGTGGGCTTGGCCACGCCAATGGCGTAGGACACTTGCACCAGACACTTGCTGGCCAGACCAGCAGCGACGATGTTCTTGGCCACATAACGACCGGCGTAGGCCGCCGAGCGATCCACCTTGGAAGGATCCTTGCCGGAGAACGCGCCACCGCCGTGGGGAGCCGCGCCGCCGTAGGTATCAACGATGATCTTGCGCCCGGTCAGGCCGCAGTCGCCTTGCGGGCCGCCAATCACGAAACGCCCGGTGGGGTTCACCAGGAAGTTGATGTCGCCCTTGATCAATTCCTTGGGCAACACCGGCTTGATGATTTCTTCAATCGCCGCTTCACGAATGGCTTCCAGGGTCATTTCCGGCGCGTGCTGGGTGGAAAGCACCACGGTGTCGATGCAGAACGGCTTGCCGTCCACGTACTTAATCGTCACTTGGGATTTGGCATCCGGGCGCAGCCAGTTCAAACGGCCATCGCGGCGCAGTTGCGATTGACGTTCCACCACGCGGTGCGACAAATAAATCGCCAGCGGCATCAGGGTGGGGGTTTCGTCGCAGGCGTAACCGAACATCAAGCCTTGGTCGCCCGCACCTTGGTTCAGATAATCGTCAGAAGCGCGATCCACGCCTTGGGCGATGTCCGGGCTTTGCTTGTCATACGCCACCAGCACGGCGCAACCTTTGTAGTCGATGCCGTAGTCGGTGTTGTCGTAGCCGATGCGCTGAATGGTATTGCGCGCCACTTGAATGTAGTCAACATTGGCGGAAGTGGTGATTTCACCGGCCAGCACCACCAGCCCGGTGTTGGTCAAGGTTTCTGCCGCTACCCGCGCATACGGGTCTTGCGCTAGAATCGCGTCCAGAATCGCATCGGAAATCTGATCCGCCACCTTGTCGGGGTGACCTTCGGAAACCGATTCAGACGTAAACAGATACTCGCTCATAAACTCCCACTCCTCTGGACGAAAAAATAAAGGGGCGCATTGTAGCAAATTGCGCGCCGCCGCACTTGAATGACTAGCCTTTTCTTCAACACAATTTTCGCCTTGCTGGCCAAACTACCACTGCGCTGGGTACATGCACTGGGGGCCGCGCTGGGGCAACTCACTTATTTCGTTTCCAGTCGTTACGCACAGCAATTGCGCAGCAATCTGCAACAAAGCGGGCTAGGGCAAGCCGACTTTCCAACCTTGTTAAAACAAAGCATCCGCGAAGCGGGCAAGGCCAGCATTGAAATTCCCTGGGTGTGGAAACACTCCCTCGATGACATCTCCGCCGCCGTGCAGCGTTGCGAAGGCTGGGAGCATTTGCTGGCGGCACAAGCGCAAGGCAAGGGAATGATTCTACTCACCCCGCACTGGGGCTGCTTTGAAGTGGCTGGGCTGTATGTCGGGCAGCGCATTGCCATGACCTCGTTGTATCGCACGCCGAAACAACCTTGGCTGGACGCCATGACCCGCGCCGGGCGCGAGCGCGGCCTGCTGAAAATGGCCCCAGCGGATCTGGGCGGCGTGCGCGCCTTATACAAAACCCTGAAACGCGGCGATGCCCTGTTTATCCTGCCGGATCAGGTACCAGGCTCTGGCGAGGGCGAATGGGCACCCTTCTTCGGCAAACCCGCTTACACCATGACCTTGGTCGCCCGTTTGGCCCAAAACAGCGGCGCACCCTTGCTCACCGCCTGCGCCGAGCGCCTGCCACACGGGCAAGGTTATGTGCTGCGCATAGCACCCATTACCCTGCAACCCGACGCATCCATCCCGGCGCAAATCAACCGCGCCATGGAACAAGTCATTACCCGTGCCCCGGCACAATACCTGTGGAGCTACAACCGCTACAAAACCCCACGCGGCGCGCCGCCACCGCCCAACTCCAATCCCGATTAAGAAATTGCCGATGCAATCCGTTCGCCCTGAGCTTGTCGAAGGGCTATCTGCCGGATCCTTTGATTATCTAATCCCCTATTCATGGTGCGACAAGCTCACCACGAACGGGGGCGCAAATCAGCGCTTCCTAGACTGTAGGAGCGGGCCTTGCCCGCGACGCGCCTCCATCCAAGCTGCGTTTACCAAGCTCTAAAAAACAAACCCCGCCACGAGGGCGGGGTTTCGGTCTGCCAGCGAAGTGAATTACTTCAGCTTGGTTTCCTTGTACAGCACGTGCTTGCGTGCCTTGGGGTCAAACTTCATCATTTCCAACTTTTGTGGCGTAGTACGCTTGTTCTTGTTGGTGGTGTAGAAGTGACCGGTACCAGCGGTGGATTCCAGTTTGATTTTATCGCGCATGACTCAGTTCTCCTTACACTTGTTCGCCACGGGCGCGCATGTCGGCCAGCACGGCGTCAATGCCATTCTTGTCGATGGTGCGCAGTGCAGCATTGGTCAGACGCAGGCTGACCCAGCGGTTTTCGCTTTCCACCCAGAAACGGCGACGTTGCAGGTTAGGCAAGAAACGACGTTTGGTTTTATTGTTGGCGTGGGAAACGTTGTTCCCGCTCATAGGACTTTTTCCTGTCACTTGACAGACGCGTGCCATAATTTACTCCGAACCGATTTGCAAAAAAGAACGCTGATTTTACAGAAACCCAAGCAAACATTCAACCGCTATCTGCACTTTCCGCTGCGGACGGGATGTGGCCGCCTGCCAGCCCTCGCCAACCCGCCGGACATTCATAGTCACAATTGATTATGCTTCGCATGACTGAGCATAAAAATCTGTAGAATTCCGCCCTGCAAGACCTGTTCCCTGGACAAACACTCGCCCGCGCATGACGGACTTCCCAGGGTTGTTTCAAGCTAACACGATGAGAGCGTTATGAAAATTCACGAATATCAGGGCAAGGAAATTTTGCGGCAATTTGGCGTGCCCACGCCACGCGGCCAGGCATGCTTCAGCGTTGACGAAGCGGTGGCAGCGGCCACGGCGTTGGGCGGCAATGTTTGGGTGGTCAAGGCCCAGATTCACGCCGGGGGACGCGGCAAGGGCGGCGGGGTCAAGGTGGCGCACTCGCTGGACGAAGTGCGTAGCGCGGCACAACAAATTCTCGGCATGCAGCTCGTCACCCACCAAACCGGCCCCGCCGGGCAGCCGGTACGCCGTTTGCTGGTGGAAGAAGGCGCGGCCATCGTGAAGGAATTCTACTTGGGCATGGTGGTGGATCGCGCCGCCCAGCGCGTGGCGCTGCTGGCCAGTAGCGAAGGCGGCATGGAAATTGAAGAAGTTGCCGCCCGCGAGCCAGAAAAAATCCACACCGTGCGCGTCAATCCCGCCACCGGCCTGACCGACGCTGAAGCGGCGCAAGTCGCCCGTGACATCGGCATGCCCGATGCCGCCGTGCCGGAAGCTGTCACGGTGTTGCAAGGGCTGTACCGCGCCTTTGTAGAAACCGACGCCATGCTGGCAGAAATCAATCCGCTGATTCTGACTGCCGACGGGCGCGTGCTGGCCTTGGACGCCAAGTTCAACTTTGACAGCAACGCCCTGTATCGCCATCCCGAAATCGTCGCTTACCGCGATCTGGACGAAGAAGACGCCGCCGAAATCGAAGCCTCCAAGTTTGACCTCAGCTACATCTCGCTGGACGGCAACATCGGCTGTCTGGTGAATGGCGCGGGCCTGGCCATGGCCACCATGGACATCATCAAACTGTACGGCGGCAGCCCGGCCAACTTCCTCGACGTGGGCGGTGGCGCGACCACCGAAAAAGTGACCGAAGCCTTCAAGCTGATGTTGAAAAATCCCAACCTGAAAGCCATTCTGGTCAACATCTTCGGCGGCATCATGCGCTGTGACGTGATTGCCGAAGGCGTGGTGGCCGCCGCACGCGAGGTACACCTGCACGTCCCGCTGGTGGTACGCCTCGAAGGCACCAACGTCGAATTGGGCAAACAAATTCTGGCGGAATCCGGTCTGCCGATTATTTCTGGCAACGACATGGCCGACGCGGCGCAAAAAGTCGTGGCCGCAGCGGAGGGTAAATAATGTCTATTCTGATTGATAAAAACACCAAGGTGATTACCCAGGGCATGACCGGCAAGGTCGGCCAGTTCCACACCTACCACTGCCGCGCCTACGCCAACGGGGCCAACTGCTTCGTGGCGGGCGTCAATCCCAAAAAAGCCGGGGAAACCTTTGAAGGCGTGCCGGTGTATGGCTCCGTGAAGGACGCCAAGGATGCCACCGGGGCCACCGTGTCGGTGATTTACGTGCCGCCCTCTGGCGCGGCTGCCGCCATTGACGAGGCGGTGGAAGCCGAGTTGGACTTGGTGATTTGCATCACCGAAGGCATTCCCGTGCACGACATGCTGAAAACCCGCTACAAAATGCAGGGCAAAAAAACCATTTTGATCGGGCCAAACTGCCCCGGCCTGATTACCCCGGACGAAATCAAAATCGGCATCATGCCCGGCCACATCCACAAAAAAGGCCGCATCGGCGTGGTGTCGCGCTCCGGCACCCTGACCTATGAAGCCGTGGGCCAACTCACCGCGCTGGGCATGGGACAATCCTCCTGCGTCGGCATCGGCGGCGACCCCATCAACGGCCTGAAACACATCGACGT
>DHYQ01000002.1:0-5741 GCA_002414205.1 Gallionellaceae bacterium UBA5126
TGGCGAAATCCGCCGTGATGGCAACGCCACAGGGGCTGCCGACCAACGCACCCGCGTCTTGGCCAAGAAAGGGGCTGCCGGGTTGTTCCAACGCAGCATGCAGTTGTAGATCGTCGGCGCGCAGGGTGTTTTCCAGCAGCACGCGGCCCATGCGGCCAGCGCTACCCGCGATGGCGATTTTGAGGCGATTCATATTTAACTCCTTGAATGGAAACAAAGCCCACGCACAGGCGTGGGCCAGAAATAGGGGAAAACCACCTTATTTTGCGGGGTTGTCTTCTTCGATTTTAGCGAGGTTTTCACCTTCAAAAATCAGGCTGAGGCGATGTTGCTCCACCAGTTGATCTTCCTGAATCAAGCGATAGACATAGTCCCAACGATTTTGGTGAAAGGGATCGGCGACCAGCGGAGTACCCAGCACATAGCGCACTTGCTGGCGCGTCATGCCAACTTTCAGCCGTTCACGCATTTCCGGGGTGATGAAATTCCCCTGGCGGATGTCGGCCTTGTAGGGAGTGAGATGGGGGATGCTGGGCATGCTGTCGCAGGCGGAAAGCAGCAAAGCAGCCAATAACAGGGAATATCGCATGGTGTGGTCTCGTTAAGCGGAAAACTACGGCATGATACCTCATGCCGCCATCTGTAACATTTCGGCAGCGTGTTGGCGGGTGGTGTCGGTCAGGGTGGCACCGCCCAGCATGCGGGCGATTTCTTCCACGCGCTGTGCCGGGCTGAGAAGCGCAATCTGGCTTGCGGTCTGACCATCCACCACGCGCTTGCTGACTTGCCATTGTTGATGCGCACAAGCAGCGACCTGTGGCAGATGGGTGACGCACAACACCTGATGGCGACTGCCAAGCTGCTTCAGGCGTCGCCCGACGATTTCCGCCACCCGCCCGCCGATGCCACTATCGACTTCATCAAAAATCAGCGTGGGCACACGGGCGATGTCGCTGGTAATGACCTGAATAGCCAGACTAATCCGTGACAATTCGCCACCGGATGCCACCTTGGTCAAGCTACGCAAGGGTGAACCGGGGTTGGCGGAGACTTGCAGTTCCACGCTTTCCAATCCAAAGGCATTGCCGCTGGTCAGCGGCAGCAGGGCTACCTGCAACTGCCCGCCCTGCATGGCCAGCGTTTGCATGGCTTCGGTAATCGCTTGCGACAGGCGTGTGGCGGCTTGGGCGCGTTGTTGGCTGAGTTTTTTGGCAGCGGCCAAGTAGACCTGTTGCGCGGCCTCGGCCTGAGCGGCACATTGCGCCACATCCTCCGCCTCGCCCAATTCGCCCAAGCGCTGGCTGACGGTTTGCAGCACCTCGTCCAGTTGCTCCGGTACGACACGATATTTGCGCGCAGTATCCACCACCGCACGGAGGCGCTGCTCGGACTCATGCAAGCGTTCGGGATCGCTCTCCACCCGCTGCTGGTAATGGCGCAAGGCATACACGGCTTCCTGCAATTCGGCTTGTGCGCTATCCAGGATGTGCAAAATGTCGCGCAGGCGCTCATCGTTTTCCACCGCCTCGCGCATCTTGCTGCCCAAGCTGGTCAATTGCGCCAGACAAGCGCTGTCAGCTTCGCTCAAGACTTCCAATCCGAACTCGGCAGTTTCCAGCAAACTGGCGGCGTGCGACAGACGGCGATAGTCGGCTTGTTCCTCAGCCCAGCGGGCAGGGTCAAATGCCAGCTCCTGTAATTCCCGCTGCTGAAATTGCAGTAACTCGCGTTCGGCCTGCACGCTGGCGGCGTTGTCGCGCAGATGCGCGTGGCGGCGTTGCAAGGTTTGCCAATGTTGATACAACCGCCCAAGCTCGGTCACCTGGGCGGTGTGCCCGGCGTAATCGTCCAGTAATTGCCGCTGGGCGTCGGCACGCAACAACGATTGATGGGCATGTTGACCGTGAATGTCCAGCAGCCATTCGCCGACCTGGCGCAGTTGTTGCAGGGTGGCACTGTGGCCATTGATGAAGCTGCGTGAACGCCCCTTGTTGTCAATCACCCGGCGCAACAAGCAGCCACCACCGTCTTCGTCCAAGGATTGCTCCACCAGCCAGGCTTGTAACGCCGGTAAGGCGGCGAGGTCAAACTCCGCACTGATGTCAGCACGCTCACAACCGGCACGCACTACCCCGGCGTCGGCCCGTTCGCCCAATACCAGTGACAAGGCATCCAGCAAGATGGACTTGCCCGCGCCCGTTTCGCCGGTCAGGGCGGTAAAACCATCGGAAAACGCTAATTCCAACTTGGGGACAATAACAAAATCACGCAGGGACAAAAAGGTAAGCATGGTCTAACTATGATGATTCCAAAGCATTTTTTCCCGCAGAGTGCGGTAATAGCTGTAGCTGCTGGGATGGAGCAAACAAGCGGATTGTGGGTGGCGGGTAATCAACAAACGGTCATGCTGGGCAACTTCGTGTTGCAAGTGGCTGTCAAAACGCACCATGACGGGCTGTGCGGTATGCATCAGCACCTCCAGTTGCGCATGACTTTTCACCACCAGGGCACGGTTACTCAGCGTATGCGGGCAAATCGGAATCAACTGCATGACATCCAGTGCCGGGTGCAAAATCGCGCCCCCCGCCGACAGCGCATAGGCCGTGGAACCGGTGGGCGTGGTAATAATCATGCCATCGGCACGCTGATGATAAAGATGTTCGCCATCAATGCGCACTTCAAATTCAATGACATTACCCAAATTGCCGCGATGTAGCACGACCTCATTAAAAGCCAGCGCGTGATACATCTCGGTATGGTTGCGTAATACCCGCGTCGATAGCAAGACACGATGCTCGATGGTGAAATTGCCATTCAACATGTCCAGCAACATGTCCTGTACATGATGTAGGGGTAAATCCGTCAAAAACCCCAGACGACCCTGATTGACGCCGACCAGTGGAATATTGTCTGCCGACAGGATGCGGGCAATATTAAGCAAGGTGCCATCCCCGCCCAGCACCACCACCAGATCGGCGCGCTTGCCGATTTCTTCCAGGGGGTAAACTGTGTAGGGGTGCAGGGTCAAATACTTGGCAGTCAAACTGTCTACCACCACTTTCACCCCTTGCTGCGACAAAAATTCAGCTAGGCGTAACAAAGGCTCCGCAATATGCGGAGCCTTGTATTTGCCTATCAACGCGATGGTCTGGAAAGGAAATTTCATGGGCGGATTAAACCATAACCCCATAACAATGCAAAGCCTGCCAACGCGCGGGAGGAGGAACGCGAGGCAGGCGACTGCAAACGATAAACTTGTAAACTACTTTTTGACCGGGGGCGCAGCAGCATCGGAGGCTGGGGGTGGCATCATGCCCATTCCAGGCCCCATGCCAGGCCCACCCATGCTTTCACGGAACTTCTTACGCTCTTCCGGGGTCATTTTTTCCCAGTGGTCGCGCATTTCCTGCCGACGTTTGGCGCGCTCTTCCGGGGGCATTTTTTCCCATTGTTCGTGCATTTTTTTCCGCATGTCCTGGCGTTCTTGTGGGGTCATTTTTTCCCAATGGTCGCGCATTTCCTTGCGGCGCTCTTCACGCTGCGCCGGAGTCATGCTTTCCCATTCCTTGCGCATGGCTTCGTGATGCTGCTTGCGCTCTTCCGGGGTCATTTTCTGCATGTCCTGATGCATCTGCTCGTGCATAGCCTTGCGGTCTTCGGGCGACAACTTTTCGTACTCGGCGCGCAATTCCCGGCGTTTGGCTTCACGTTGTTCTGGGGTCATCTTTTCCATTTCCTTGCGCATAGCCTCACGCTCTTTGGCGCGCTGCTCCGGGGTCATGTGCTTCATGCGCTCGAAATGTCCACCTTGTGTAGCAGGGACACCGGACTCAACGGCAAACACCGGGTGGCTGATGCTGAAAAGGATGCCTGCGGTCAGCAGCATTCGGGTGGTTCGGCTCAATGTCAATTTCATGATTTCGCTCCTTGGAAAATTCCGGCAACAACGTTGCGTCAGTGGGGCGAATTATGGAGAGCATCTGTTAACCAATCATGTCGAAAAAGTGTGAATTTGTGAGTAAATGTAAATGAGCGGGCGTAGGTTTTCGCCGCTGTTCGTTATACACTGCGCCCCCGTTTTCAGGAGTCACACCATGTCTCATACCCCGTTGTCACCGGCTGCGCTGGATCAGTTGTTTTTCCAAGCGCGCACCCACAATGCCTGGCAAGAGCGTCCCGTTTCCCCCGAATTGCTACAACAACTGTATGCCGCCATGCGCATGGGGCCGACGGCGGCAAATGGTTGCCCGGCACGCATCGTGTTCGTCACCAGCCCGGAAGCCAAGCAGAAGCTGCAACCGGCGCTGATGGAAGGCAATCGCGCCAAAACCATGCAAGCGCCGGTAACGGCCATCATTGGCTATGACCTGGCTTTTTATAACCAACTGGGCAAGTTGTTTCCGCATCAGCCGGATGCGGTGAACTGGTTCAATCAGGATCCCGTCGGCAGTGAAATCGCGGCATTCCGCAATGGCTCCTTGCAAGGCGGTTATTTCATTCTGGCGGCACGGGCGCTGGGGCTGGATTGCGGGCCGATGTCTGGTTTCGATAATCGCCAGGTGGATGAATTGTTTTTCCCAAATAGCAACGTCCGCTCCAACTTTATCTGCAACCTCGGCTACGGTGATCCAGCGGGCGTGTTTCCACGCGGCCCACGGCTGGATTTCGACGAAGCCTGTCAGATCGTCTAATCATGCTGAGTTATCGCCACGCTTTTCACGCCGGCAACCATGCCGACGTGCTGAAACATCTGGTTGAGTTACAACTGCTGGATTATCTGTGCCAGAAGGACAAGCCGTTTTGGTATGTCGATACGCACGCCGGAGCGGGTGGCTATGCCCTCGACAGCGGCTATGCCACGCAAAATGCCGAGTTTGACAGCGGCATTGCCCGGCTGTGGCAGCGCGATGATTTGCCGCCCGCCGTGGCGGATTATGTCGCTGCCGTGCGTCGTTTCAACCCGGATGGCGAACTGCACGTCTATCCGGGCTCGCCGATGCTGGCGATGGAACGGCTGCGCGCCGATGACCGCGCCCGCGTGTTTGAGTTGCACCCAACGGATTTTCCCTTGTTGCAAGCCAATTTGCGCGACTATGGCAACCAGGCCATTGCCGAATGCAAGGATGGGTTTGTTGGGCTGAAAGCGGTGTTGCCACCGCCACCCCGGCGTGGACTGATTCTGATAGACCCGCCGTATGAGGACAAAAAGGATTATCAGCATGTGGTCAATGCCTTGCGCGAGGGGCTGAAACGCTTTGCCAATGGCACTTACGCCGTGTGGTACCCGCAGTTGCAACGCGCCGAGGCGATACAGCTACCACAGCAACTCAAGCAACTGCCGGTGAAAAGCTGGCTGCACGTGGCCTTGAGCGTACAGGCCAAATCGCCGGATGGCTTCGGTATGCACGGCAGCGGCATGTTTATCCTCAATCCGCCTTGGACGCTACACGACCAACTGCACGCCATCATGCCTTGGCTGACGGCGCAACTGGCGCAGGATGATGCGGCACGCTATGTATTGGAGCAGCAAGCCGCCTGAACGACGGGCGTAAAAAAGGCGTACCCACCCGGTACGCCTTTTTTCGTGATGCAGCCGCTTATTTTTTCTTCGGTGGTAGCAGGTCGGTAATGGTGCCTTCGGCCATTTCGGCGGCGAAGCACAGGGTTTCCGACAGGGTAGGGTGGGGGTGAATCGACAGGCCGATGTCTTCCATTTCCGCGCCCATTTCCAGTGCCAGCAC
>DHYQ01000002.1:5863-40154 GCA_002414205.1 Gallionellaceae bacterium UBA5126
CACCTTGGTGACGCCTTCTTCGCGGGCAATCGACAGGGCGCGACCGCTGGCGGCCCAGGGGAATTGGCCTTTTTCGTAGGCGATACCCTGTTCCTTGGCTTGGGTTTCGGTCAGGCCCATCCAGGCGATTTCGGGATCTGTGTAGGCCACGGACGGAATGGTCAGCGGCTCGAAGAAAGCCTTGTGTCCGGCGATGTTTTCCGCCGCCACCTTGCCTTCATGCACCGCCTTGTGCGCCAGCATGGGGTCGCCCACCACGTCGCCGATCGCGTAGATGTGCGGTACATTGGTTTGCATCTGGGCATTGACGGGGATGAAGCCGCGCTCATTGACCGTCACGCCTGCGGCTTCCGCCGCGATGTTGCGCCCGTTGGGACGACGGCCCACCGCCATCAGCGCGCAGTCGTACAACTGTGGTTCGGGAGCCTTGTCGCCTTCAAAGGTCACTCGCAAACCCTCCGGCAAGGCCTCGATCTGGCTGACCTTGGTCTTGAGGTAAATGGCTTCGTAGCGCTTTTCGATACGCTTGTGCAGTGGGCGCACCAAGTCCTTGTCCGCGCCGGGAATCAGGCTGTCGGCCAATTCCACCACGCTGATTTTGGCGCCTAGCGCGTCATACACGGTGGCCATTTCCAGGCCGATGATGCCGCCGCCGATAATCAGCATGCGCTTGGGCACTTCCTTCAGCGCCAGCGCGCCGGTGGAGTCGATGATGCGAGGATCGTCGTAGGGGAAGCCGGGGATGCGCGCCACGCTGGAACCCGCCGCGATGATGGCGTGATCGAAGGTAATGGTTTGCACACCGTCAGCAGTTTGCACGGTCACGCTGTTGGCGGAGGCGAATTGCGCCACGCCGCGCACCACTTGCACCTTGCGCTGCTTGGCCAGCGCCGACAGGCCGCCGGTCAATTTGCCAATCACGCTTTCCTTCCAGCCGCGAATCTGGTCGATGTCGATGCTGGGCTTGCCGAAGGTCACACCGTGGTGGCTGACTTCTTCCGCCTCATTGATGACCTTGGCCACATGCAGCAGCGCCTTGGACGGAATGCAGCCGACATTCAGGCACACCCCGCCCAAGGTGGCGTGCTTTTCCACCAGCACCACCTGCTTGCCCAAATCGGCCGCGCGGAAAGCCGCGGTATAACCGCCGGGGCCAGCGCCCAATACCAGCACCTGTGCATGCAATTTGTTTTCACCGCTCATCGTCTTCTCCTTGAATAAACGCGCCGCCCCTGCGGCACGGGTGTCATTTTGTATTCCCTCTCATTGAGGGAAGTTTGGTAGGCTGGGGTGAGGAACGAACCCCAGCGCTGCACCGTGATTTGTGCTGGGGTTCGCAAACTCACCCCAGCCTACGTTTAGCCACGCACGTGCCCGTTGCCGAGCACAATAAATTTTTGCGAGGTCAGGCCGTGCAGACCGACCGGGCCACGGGCGTGAATCTTGTCGGTGGAAATGCCGATTTCCGCGCCCAGACCGTACTCGAAACCATCGGCAAAGCGGGTAGAGGCATTCACCATCACCGAGCTGGAATCCACCTCGCGCAGGAAGCGCATGGCCTTGCTGTGGCTTTCTGTGACGATGCTTTCGGTGTGTTGCGAGCCGTAAGCAGCGATGTGCTGCATGGCAGCATCCAGTCCGCTGACCACGCGCACGCTCAAAATCGGCGCGAGGTACTCGGTGCGCCAATCTTCTTCTGTCGCGGCACTCATTTGCGGCACGATGGCACAGGCGGCAGCATCGCCCCGCAATTCCACACCCTTGTCCAGATAGATTTTGCACAGCGGCGGCAACACGCGCTCGGCAATGCCTTCCGCCACCAGCAAGGTTTCCATGGCGTTGCACACCCCGTAGCGATGGGTTTTAGCGTTGTCGGCAATGCGAATGGCCTTGTCCAAATCGGCCTCGTCGTCGATATACACGTGGCAAATGCCGTCCAGATGCTTAATGACCGGCACGCTGGCTTCCGCCGAAATGCGCGCAATCAGGCTCTTGCCGCCACGAGGCACGATCACATCGACAAATTCCTTCAGGGTAATCAACTCGCCCACGGCAGCGCGATCGGTGGTCGCCACCACTTGCACGGCGGTTTCCGGCAAACCCGCCGCCTTCAGTCCGGCATGCACGCAAGCGGCAATGGCTTGATTGGAATGAATCGCCTCGGAGCCGCCGCGCAGAATCACCGCATTGCCGGATTTCAGGCACAGCCCGGCGGCGTCGGCGGTCACGTTGGGACGGGATTCGTAGATGATGCCAATGACGCCCAGCGGCACGCGCATCTTGCCAACCTGAATACCGGACGGGCGATAGCTCATGTCGCTGATTTCGCCGACGGGATCCGGCAGTTGGGCAATTTGCAGCAAGCCGTCGGCCATGCCATTGACGGTTTTTTCAGTCAAGGTTAGGCGATCCACGGCGGCGGCATCCAAGCCATTGGCGCGGGCATTGGCCACATCCTCGGCATTTGCCGCCAGAACCTGCGCCATTTGCTGGCGCAGACTGTCCGCCATGGCCTGCAAGGCGCGATTCTTGGTGGCGGTGTCGGCCTGCGCCACGAAACAAGCCGCAGTACGTGCCGCCAGCCCCATTTTGTGCATGTATTCCTTTACGTTACTGCTGCTCATGTTGTTCCCCTCAAAAACAGGCGCGCATTCTACCGCAAGGCCGCAACTTACGTGATAGCGCCTGCATCACAAACTTTGACCGACATATCCGACGAGTGGGATTTTTTATCGCGTAAAAACCGCTTTGCATGCTTCTATTACACGACAAAAAGAGTAAGATGACTCGCCCTAAAAATTGCCGCCGTATTTTCTTTGGAGTTAGCCACCATGAACATTGCCCAACGTCTCGTTGCCACCTTGCTGCTGTTCCTGACGGTTCAGGGGGTCGCCATGGCCTCCAAACCCGTTGCCGGTCAAGCTCTAACAGGGTTCGACGCACTGAATGTTGCAGGACGGCAGCGGATGTTGTCGCAGCGCGTGGTTAAACTGTATTGCCAATTGCAGTTGGGCGTACGCTCTGTCGCCAGCAATCACGCACTAGACGAAGCCATCTCGACTTTTGACGAGCAATTGGTGGCCTTACGCAGTGCCAGTAAAAATACTGAAATGCAACAAACTTTGCAAAACCAAGTACATGTCTGGAACGAAATGAAGCTGGTATTGCAAAAAGATCCCTCGATTGAAAACATCAAAAATCTAGCGGAAATCAGTGAGAACTTGCTGGAAATCAGCCAGAAATTTGTGATTTTGCTGGGAAAATATCATCATCAAAACGGCTATGAGTGGATTGAAAAATCCGGGCGGCAGCGTATGTTGTCACAACGCATGGCCAAGTTTTACATGCTGAAGCGTTTGGGGCTGGCACATGCCAATGCCGGTGCCGAAATTGACAAGGCTCGTAATGAATTTAACCGCATTCATACCTCCCTGATGTATGGGGCGCAAAATAATCCTGACATCGTGGACAAGTTGCAATATGTCCAAACTCAATGGGATCAGCTCAAGGCGGCCTTGGAGGGCGATAAGAAATCCGATGAGGATCGCGTTGCAGCCATCAGTGACCGGATACTGGCTGGCATGGAGCAAGTGACCGATTTATTTGAAGAAGCCTATGACACGGATGACTAAAAATGGGCTTTTGATAAAAAACCGCCTCAAATGGGGCGGTTTTTTTATGCGTCAGCAACCATGTCAAGTCGCCAATATTGCCCGTTTTTTCTCAATCCGCTGATCAAAGCGTGCCTTGTCAATCACAAAGCGCTCATGTGTTCCTCGCGCAATCACTTCCACGCCATCATGTGCTTCAACTGCAAAGCGTAACCTTCGTCCGTCAATTTCGGTCACGGTGACAGTCGCCGTAACGGTAAAACCCACCGGTGTTGCTGCTTCATGAGACACCTCAATCGCCGTCCCTAGGGATTGCTCCAGCGGCCAGTCCAAATGAGGACGAATGGCTTCAATACACGCCCACTCCAGAAAACCCACCATGAAGCCCGTCGCAAATACGGCCGGCATCGCCTGAAAAGCGTCTGCTTCTGGGTAAAGTGCGGGCACCATTTTTTGCTCAGTGACACAAAAAGAATGTTGATGCGTCAAACCAACGACAAGACTGGGTTTCATGATGTCACAAAGCCTGAATGAAAATGGAGAGATGTTGCGCTGCCCGTGCCACCGCCTGCGTAATCGCAGAGCGTGCTTGGACATCGACGGGGGGCGGCAATTCGCACATGACCTGCTGCGCAAATGCCTGTACTGTGGCCGCATGACTGTCTGCATCTCGTATCAAGGGCTGCGGCAAAATCGCCTGAAAATACAACACCCCCTGACGTAACGACACTGCCAATAAGTAAAATCCTGGCGCCGAGCGACAGACATTGGCATCCTGCACCTGATAACACAATACATCCGACTCGCCAGCTACCTGACCGTTGGCGACAAGCTGTGCATGAACTTGCTCAATCAAGCCTTGGGCCAGATTTAATTGTGGCGCCAAGGTGGCGTGAAATTTCCCCACGCGATTAATAATCAGCGGCTTATCCAGGATGACCGGTTTGCCGCGTCGGACTGCAAGCACCACAATGACCCCCAGCACTGTGAGTAGCGTTAATTCAAACATGGCGATTTACTCTTTATATGATTAAAAATCAGGTTGTTGCAACACGAAAGCAAGACCGATCACCGCGACGAAAAACAATAGCAAATTGCCCCAAACCCAGCGTAAATAATGCCGCGCCAACTGCGCGGGCATCAGATTGCTGATGACGAACATGGCGCCATTTTCAGGTCGCTGCAACACATGCACGTCCGCCGGGGTCTGAACCGTCGCCGCGATTTTCTCCACTTCCTGGCGTGCAGCCTGGCGCGCCAACATCCATTCGTGCTCGTCCAGCACACCATCGCCATTCAAATCAAAACGAAGCTGTAACTGCGGCATATTTTGTTTCCAGCGCACCAACATTGCCCCGGTCTCCGCTTCGGCATCAAAACGTGCCGCCGCCTGGCTGGTTTTGAAATCGCCCAACACGTACAAAGGATCGCCTTCCAGCAACCACCATTCGCTATGGCGCGCGGCACCTACGATCCAGACTTTTTTATGGCAGCTCAAGATTTCAGCGCCTGTTGGTTGAATGTGGCATACCCCGGAATCATCCCGCAGTAAAAAATCAGTGTCACTTTCACCGCAATCGACTGTTTGCCAATCCCCATCATTATCCCTGCGCTCCACAGAGTAACGAAACCAGACACAGGCTTGTCGTCCAAGCTGACTTTGTAGAAGCGGCTGCTCAACATTGCGGTCGGCGCGACCCATCAGCTCGACATAACCCTGTGCCGCAGATGCAATTTTCGATGTTGGGGTATCGGCGATGGTGCGATATTTTTTGAGTGCTGAAAGCCAAGCAAAGACACTAATCAAAGCGATCAGCGGCAAGCTCAACAACCAACCTGAACGAGACTCCATCTGCGCTGCTGCTGCAAATAACACCAACTGCACACCAGACGTGGCAAGCTGGAAATGACGCAACTGGGAAATCACCATGTGCTAACTGAACAGTTTTTTGACATCCACGTCCTGCGTTTCTTCCGCAGTAAACGCCAGCAAAGACTTGGATTCAAAATGAAACATCCCGGCAATGATGCTGGCAGGAAAAACTTCAATCTGGATGTTGTTGATGTTAACGGCTTCGTTGTACAACTCACGTCGATCGGCAATCGCATTTTCTAGGACGCTCATCCGATTCTGTAATTGCATGTATTGCTCATTGCTACGCAATTCAGGGTAAGCCTCAGCGAGGGCAAACAAGCCGCCAACGCTGGCACGCAAAACACCTTCCGCCTTACCTAGTGCCGGAATATCTTGCGCCTCACGTGCGGATTGCACGGCATTACGCGCTTGTATCACTTGTTGCAGGGTTTTTTGCTCGAATTGCGAGTACTGCTTACAAACTTCGATCAGTTTTGGCAATTCGTCATGTCGCTGTTTTAGCAGCACATCAATATTGGCCCAAGCCTTGGCGACGGCATGCTTAACACCGACCAGACGATTGTACAAACTGGCGGCGTACAGCAAAGCCACCACCAAAATGGCTATCAAAATCATCAACAACACATACACCTCGCTGTTTATACCAGCAGATTGGTCAAGGTTTCATTCATGCGCTGCGACTGCACCCGCATGAAACGCTGCGCGATACGCAGGCGCAGGGTAGGGGGCGCCGAATTGAACGCGGTTGGATTCAGCGTCAACAGAACGCATTCCGTGCGGGTAATGACGCTCTCAAAGGGCAATAAGGTCGCCCCCTTCAAGTAAGCAACCTCACCAAAACAATCCCCGACTTGTAGAAAATCAATCGTGTGATTATTTTTGACGCGGCGAACCTTACCCGCAATCAGTACAAAAAATATCTGATTAGGCTTATTTTCGACGATGAGTGTGGTTTCAGCGGGTACCTTGCGCCATTCACAAATTTTCAGCAGTTGGCCCAGCTCCACGTCACTGAAGCCCTTAAAGAAAATCAGGCCGCGCACATCACTGAAATGAGGATCGGGTGGCTCGGCCACCTTGGTCTGAGCAGGCTCCGCTTGAGCGGGCGATTCTGCCAGCTTGCCAGGCGGGATGGCGAGCGCAGGGGGCGTATCACTCGCCAATTTGGCTGCCAAGGCGGCGGTGGCGACGCCTACCGTCTTGCCTGCCAATTGCTCTTCCAGCATGCGAATGCGCGCTAGTAATTGGTGTTCACGTTGCGCATAGCGCATATGCGTTTCAGCCAGTTGTTTTTCGGCCGCAACCAGATTGGCTTGGGTCTGGGCCAGTTTTTGTTCCAACTCAACCCGCTGTGACACTTCACTTTCGGCCAATGCCAGCAAATTGGCATTAATTTGTTGACTAGAATCAATGGCATCCTGAAACTCTTCAGTCTCGATGCGATAATCCAGCTTGGCTTTATTTTGCATTTCCAGTTGCTGTTTGGCCTTCCAACTGGATTGCTCTTCAATGTAATTAGCGCGAAACAGGGAGACGATAATTTGCTCCAGTTGCCCCAAAAGACTAGGCGGCAAACGACGACTCAAGGTTTCTATCGTCGTCATCCCATCTAGCAATAACATAACGCGTTTCTCATCACTGGCCATACGTCCTGGCGTGCGCATGGCGACTTCACCCTTGGCAGAGCGTACAAATACCAATAACTTGTTGAGCTTGCCTTCAAACTGTTTGCGTCCGGCAACGTACTCTTCGATATAGCCGGCTTTCAGCAACCCCGCCACGATATTGTCCAATTGGCGCTGCAAGCTGGGTGGAAATTTTTTCCCCAGATTCTCAATATTGGACACACCATCAATCAACAACATGACCCGTTTTTCATCTGGATTCATGCCGTTGGCAGTACGCATGGCCAACTCGCCCTTAGCGGTTCTGGCAAAAATAAACTGCTTTCTCATATCCCCCCCGATTCAGCATCCCTGAGCCGAAATGGCACGTATAGCCCGTATACTCAGACTTTGCGACAGGCAACCATGTAATTCACATCAATGTCATTGCCCAAGGCGTAATGCCGAGTCAATGGGTTATAACTTAAACCAGTCATCTCCATCACCTCCAACCCAGCCAAGCGACAGAACTGGGACAATTCGGCCGGGCGGATAAACCTGGCATAGTCATGGGTGCCACGCGGCAAAAGGTTCAGCACATACTCTGCCCCCACGATGGCAAACAAATAAGATTTGGGATTGCGATTTAATGTGGAAAAAAACACCCAGCCACCCGGCTGCACCAAATCAGCACACGCCAACACCACGCTTTGTGGATCCGGGACATGTTCCAGCATCTCCAGACATGCTACCACCTCGAAGCTGGCCGGTTGTTCGGCGGCAAGTGTTTCAACCGCAACTTTGCGATAATCAACTCGCAAACCGCTTTCCAACAGATGCAACTGAGCGACTTTGAGTGATTTTTCGGCCAAATCAATGCCGGTGACTTGTGCACCGGCCATCGCCATGCTTTCGGACAAAATTCCACCGCCGCAGCCAACGTCCAGCACCCGCTTGCCGCTGAGGCCGGCATGGCGCTGTACATATCCTAGACGGAGTGGATTAATGTCATGCAACGGTTTGAATTCACTATTTTTATCCCACCACTTGTGTGCAAGTTGCGAGAACTTTTCCAGTTCAACCGGATCGACATTTTGCAGATTCATAGGTGTTATCAATTAATGGTAATGTTTTTGATCATGCTCAGCGTGTTGTGGCCATTAAATGATTCATAGCGCACCTCATCCATCATGCTGTTGATCAAAAACCATCCCATGCCGCCTTCAGGCAAGTTGTCCATATCGGCGGGATCAAACGTCAAGCCTTCTTTTTGCACTTTTTCAACCAGCTCATGGTCAAGCGGCGCCCCGTCATCCTCAACTGCAATTTCAATTGCTTCCGCGCCGATTTCCAACGAAATCGCCACCTTGCAATCTGACTCATGACGATATGCGTGCTCAATGCAGTTATTCACCGATTCCACCACGGCCAACTCAACTTCATTACACGCAGTCTGATCTAGAACCAACGCGCACAAACGATTGATGGTTACCCCCACCATCCAGACATTTTCCAGATTGCTATCAATCACTAATTGGATTTTACTCACCTTGAATTCCTCTCACAGACACGTGTTGATGGGTGAACCTGATGTCAAAGCCGGGCAACTTAAAAAGCGGCAGTGGCTGCGTCAACATCCTCAAAGATGGCGAAAACCTTATCCATTCGGGTCAACTTAAACAGTGCAGAAACAGGCGCCTGTAAATTACAGACAACAATACGGCCTTCTTTACCAATATACTTCAGTACGGCCACAATCGCTCCCAAGCCACTGCTATCCACAAAATTGACAAAGCTCAAATCCAGCACAACAGCACGGTTGGACGCATCTATCCAGCTCATCATGCCGGTCTTGAAACTGTCTGCATCATTGGCATCTATACGCATGTCCAAAGGCCGAATCACCAAAACACGGCCGCGATTTTCGGTTTCAAAAAGCATGTCATTCTCCCCAAGATTACTTAATTACCATTCTGAGCATTGAATTCCAGCGCCAAGAGCGAAATGTCATCCGCAAACTCACTTGCGCCGTGCCATTCTAGCAACATTTTTTCCAGCGCGTTTTTTAATTCCGCCAAGGTCAAATGGCGATTTTCCTCAAACCAGACCAACAAACGCGCCTCACCAAAGAGCTCGCCATCTCCCTGGCGCGTGCATTCTGTGATGCCATCCGAGTAGAGAAATACTCGATCACCTTGCTGCAACTGCAAAGCATGTGATTCAAAGGAGATATCCGGCAACATGCCGACAGGAAAGCCACCATTACCAACCATTTGCACCGCGCCTGTTTTAGGCATGAAGATCGGTGAAGGATGGCCCGCCTGACAAAATTGCAGCGCACCTGTATCAACGTCCAGCGTGCCGTACACCATGGTGAAATACATATCATTGGTGTTATCCGCTTGAAAGGCTTTATTGAGATTGCTCACCACCACATCGGGCGGAGCTACCTGCATACGCTCGGAACGACTCTGACGTCTGTCCTTAAAAGGTAGGCTAACCGGAGCTTCCACCGAAAGGTGCAAAGAATTATTCGGCTTGGTTTCATTCGCAATCAGCTTGGCTAGTGTCACCGACAACATGGCAGAAGGCACGCCATGACCAGACACGTCGAGATGATAGAAGGCCACGTGTTGCTCATCCACGAGTTTGAAGTAGTTCAAAATGTCGCCTGCGACAAAGGTGACCGGCAGCAATAGCCATTCAAACAACAAGTTTCCCACCATCATTGACGGCGGTGGCAACAAACTGCGCTGCATTTTGGCCGCGCCTTCCAAGTCACGTTGAATGACCTCGTAAGCCTCATTCAGTTTTTGATTTTTTTCACGCAACTCGGCTTCCAAGGCCACCACGCGCATCCCAGCCAAAATGCGAACTCGTAATTCTTCAGAATTAAAAGGTTTGGAAAGGTAATCGTCAGCACCCGCTTCAATGCCTTCGACCAAGCTGTCCTTGCTGGCAATGGCAGTCAACAAGATGATGTAGACATAATTTGGAAAATTGGCAGAACGTATCTTGCGACACAGTGTCAGCCCATCCATACCGGGCATCATCCAGTCACTAATGAGAAATTGCACCGGATCGCGCTGCATGATCTCCCATGCTTCCGTGCCGTTTTCAGCGATGACAACTTCGTGCCCCCACTTTCGTAGCAAGGTGACCAGCAGCGTTTGTATCAGCTTGCTGTCATCGGTAATCAATATACGCATGTCGTGTTGTGCTGCTTATGTGTTCGGGACTTGAGTCAGTTTAATGCAAAACATGGGTCAGGGTAAACCGCCGCCTGTCATGATCCACCGGGATATGCAATGCGCCAGTTCTTTTCGCCCAGCAACTGCCCCAAATCACGCAATAACGTATCTGTCAGCGAGACTCGCCAGACATCCCCCAGCCGCAACTGACACAAGGCTTCACGATTGCGGTACTGCACCATCACCGGGCATGTGCCTCCAAGATGTGGCTGTAACACCTGTTGAAGTTGCTCGACATGGATTCGAGCATCACAACGCAAGCGCAGTTGCTGGGCAAATTCGTTACGCGCTTGCGCCAAAGTCAACAATGCTTCACTGCTCACCCGCATGCCGCCGGAATATTCATCCAAGCTCACTTTTCCACGTAAGATCAATAACTCATCCTCACGGACAGCAGCACGACTGGCATCATACAACTCGCTGAAAACCGTCACTTCTACCTGACTACTACCGTCTTCCAGCGTTAAGACCGCCATACGTCCCCGCCGGGTTTGCTGGATACGCACCCCGGCAATGATGCCCGCCAGCACCACCGCCACGCCGCCACGGCGCGGGCCTTGTTGACTGAGCAGGGCCGGGGTGAGGTCGCTCAGTTTCAGCTTCACGAACTGCGCCACTTCAGCAGCATATTCTTCAAACGGATGCCCACTAAGGTAAAAACCGATGCTGACTTTTTCCTCACGCAAGCGCTCGCGCACGCTCCAGCGTGGTACGTCGGTCATGGGCGGCGGCGGGGTGTCTTCCACCAGATCGAACAGGCTGTTTTGATTGGCGGCGCGGGCAAATTGCTCGGCGGCGGTCATGGCCGCTTCCACGTTGAATAACAAACGGGCGCGGTGGTCGTCCACGGCGTCAAATGCGCCGCCGCGAATCAGGGCTTCAATGGTGCGGCGATTAACCAGGCGCTTATCGACGCGGCGGCAGAAATCGAACAAGTCCTTGAATGGGCCGTCTTTTTCCCGCACGGCAACCAGATGCTCAATGGCCGCTTCGCCGGTGCCTTTAATTCCGCCCAAGCCGTAGGCGATGGTTTTGGCGTCGGTGGGCGAAAAGGCGTAGCCAGAGCTATTGATGTCCGGCGGCAAGATGGTCAGGCCTTGTTGTAGCGCGTCGCCGTAGAAGTTGCACACCTTGTCGGTGTTGTCCAAATCGCTGGACAAGAGTGGCAGCCATAAAGGCGGCGGGGTGGTGCGCCTTGAGGTAGGCGGTTTGATAGGCCACCAGCGCGTAGGCGGCGGAGTGGGATTTGTTGAAGCCGTACCCGGCAAACATTTCCATCAAATCAAACAGTTGAGTCGCCAGCTTTTCGTCAATATCGCGGGCAATCGCGCCGCTGACAAAAATATCGCGCTGCGCCGCCATTTCTTCCGGCTTCTTTTTACCCATCGCCCGGCGCAGCATGTCCGCGCCGCCCAGGGTGTAGCCGCCGATGATCTGGGCGATTTGCATCACCTGTTCCTGATACACGATCACGCCATAAGTCGGCTTCAGCGACACTTCCAGATCGGGGTGGAAATAATCCGCCTTGGCGCGACCATGTTTGCGGTTGATGAAGTCTTCCACCATGCCGGATTCCAGCGGGCCGGGGCGGAACAGTGCCACCAGCGCCACGATGTCTTCAAAGGTGTCCGGTTGCAGGCGCTTGATCAACTCCTTCATGCCGCGAGATTCCAACTGGAACACGGCGGTGGTGTTGCAGGCTTTCAGCAGGTTGTAGCTGGCCACGTCGTCCAGCGGGATGGTTTCAATCTGGAAGGGGGAGGGCGGTTCTGCCGGTGTGGCTTCCCGCGCCAAGCGGTTCACATGCTTCACCGCCCAGTCGATGATGGTCAGGGTGCGCAGGCCCAAAAAGTCGAACTTGACCAGCCCGGCAGCTTCCACGTCGTCCTTGTCGAACTGGCTGACCACCTTGCCGCCTTCACCCTCGGCCACATTTTCCGCACTATACAACGGGCAAAAATCGGTCAGCTTGCCGGGGGCAATCAACACCCCACCCGCGTGCATGCCGACGTTGCGGGTCAAATCTTCCAGCCGCTCGGCCAGCGCCAGCAACTCATCCACGCCTTCCTCCGCCTCGGCGATGGCGTTGATTTCCGGCTCCATTTCCCGCGCCTTTTTCAAGGACACCGGCTTGACGCCTTCCACCGGAATAGCCTTGGACAGCCGGTCGCACAGGTTGTACGGCAGCTCCATCACCCGCCCCACGTCGCGGATCACCGCCTTGGACGCCATGGTGCCAAAGGTGGCGATTTGCGACACGCACTGCGCACCGTATTTTTGCTTCACATAATCAATCACCCGCTCGCGCCCGTCCTGGCAGAAGTCCACGTCAAAGTCCGGCATGGACACCCGCTCAGGATTCAGAAAGCGCTCGAACAGCAACTCATAGCGCAGCGGGTCAAGGTCGGTAATGCCCAGACAATACGCCACCAGCGAGCCCGCCCCGGAGCCGCGCCCCGGCCCCACCGGCACGCCATTCTCTTTGGCCCAGCGAATAAAGTCCGCCACGATCAAAAAGTAGCCGGGGAAGCCCATTTTGATGATCACGTCGTTCTCGAAGTCCAACCGCTCTTGGTAAGTCGTCCACTGCTCAGCGCGCTGCACCGGGTCGGGATAGAGAAATTCCATGCGCGTGTGCAAGCCTTGCAAGGCTTCGGCACGCAAAAAATCATCGAGCGTCATGCCGGGCGGGGTAGGAAAGTCCGGCAGGCGCGATTTGCCCAGAGTCAGGGAGACATTACAGCGCTTGGCAATTTCCACGCTGTTTTGCAACGCTTCGGGAATATCGGCAAACAACTCGGCCATCTCGGCCTGCGTCTTGAAGTACTGCTGCGGAGTGAAATTTTTCGGGCGGCGCTTGTCGTTCAGCACCCAGCCTTCGGCAATGCACACGCGCGCCTCGTGCGCCTTGAAATCGTCCTCAGACAGAAACTGTACCGGATGCGTCGCCACCACCGGCAGCGCCAGCCGCGCCGCCAAATCCAGCGCATCGTGCAGATAGTGCTCATCTTGTGGCGCGCCAGTACGTTGAATTTCAAGGTAAAAACGCTCTTCAAAACAGATCGCCCAATCCTGGGCATACGCGTCAGCCTGGGCGATATTGCCTGCCAACAAGGCCGTACCAATGTCACCCTGCCGTGCGCCCGAGAGTGCAATCAATCCGGAACTATTCCCCGGCAGCCACTCCCGGCGCAACTCAGCCCGCCCTTGCCACTGGTTTTCGAGATAGGCACGCGACAGCAACTCGCATAATTGCAAATAGCCTTGATGGGAGGCGCACAGCAACAACAGCCGGAATGGGCGATCCCGATTGGCATCATTGCTCAACCAGACATCGCAACCCAACACTGGCTTGATGCCCTTTCCACGTGTGGCTTTGTAGAACTTGACCAAGCCAAAAAAGTTGTTGAGGTCGGTCAACGCCAATGCGGGCATACTATCCGTGTGTGCCGCTGCCACCGCCTCCTCAATGCGCAACATGCCATCAGTGATGGAATACTCGCTGTGCAAGCGCAGATGGACAAAAGTCGGCTCAGTCATGGCAGGGTAGGGGGAGAAAATCGGGGGCGGATTTTAACATGCAGGCCCAACTCAATCTGTCGAGCATCTCTTGTGCCAGCTAATAATTGACCAGTCAATAACGTACACACACGATGCCCGCAATTTGCATTGCACCTAAAATCACCGCACTAATTTTACATAATATAAATTATGCGTATTATATGGAAGGCAAAAAAACAGCCCCGACCGGACTGTTTCTGACTGGGCAATGCTTTAACCCGTATAGGATGTGGTATCGGTCACCACGGGCTGACCAGCGTTTTTCCAGGCTTCAATGCCACCGGCCACAGACTCAATGTTGCTGTAGCCCAGGCGTTGCAAATTCAACGCCGCCAGTGCCGCACGACCACCGGATCGGCAATAAATCACGATACGCGCGGCTTTGTTGGACAAGGATGGATGATCGACTGTCTTGAACTCCAGCACGCCACGCGGCACGTTGTTCGCGCCTTGAATACGCCCCGCTTCAAATTCAGCAGGCTCACGAATATCAATCAGAATGCTGCCTTGAGCGATAGCATCTACAGCAGTTGCCACATCAATTTCCTTGATTTGAGCCTTGGCTTCCAAAACCAGTTCATGCAATGTCATGGACATGATAATAATTCCTTACTTTATGAATTCATTGAAATAATGCCCGGCTGCATTACTGCAAATACCGGGCGATGCGGATTGTAGCGACTTAATGCTTACAGTGGGCGTTTGACGCTGATTGCGCCACGGATTTGCCCAACACTGTAGCCAGTCGCCTTATCATTGGGATACTCCAGCTTCAGCTTGGCTTTCATGCCATCCGAAATGTGGCTGGCATCACCATGGCAGGCCAGACAACCTTCCTGCACGGGAATCGCCTTCATGAAACGAAAGTATTTGCCAGCTGGCTCTTCCACTACCTCAGCCACAACCAGCGTGTCCGGCTTGTCGCCCTTGGCAGCACGAGCATCAAATTCCTGCAATTTCTTTTGCTCCCAAGCATCGGGGGCACCCAACAAGGGGTTGCGTACTTTCAGGCTGACACGGGTCAGCTTCCAGCCTGTTTGACGAGACAGGTCGCCCGCCATCTGTGGTGCAATTTCCTTGCAAACACCCACCGCAGACTCGTGTCCGCCATTGGCAACAGCACTTTTGTTCGCCGCCATCAGTTTTTGACCGAAGGGACCAACAACCGCCTTGCTCTCTTCCACATACTTGCTTAAATCTTCAGCAGCCATAGCCACACCAGCGACCATGCTCATGATTGCCACAACCATCAGCTTTTTCATGTAATACCCTTTCAACGCAACATAATTACAAAAAAACACCCGACGAATCGGGTGAAAATTGGAGGAAAACAGTCTTCCGCGTCCGAAGCAAAAATTACTTCTTCGAACAGGTGTTAATACCCAACAAAGGATAGGCTGGACAAAAGCCAACCAAGCCCGTCAACAAGGGAATCACACCAATATAGCCCCAAGTGGGCAATGCACCCGCAACGGTTGCACCAATCAGACCCAAGCCGACAATGACACGCAAGGCGCGATCGAGACTACCTGCATTCGCTTTCATGATGAATCCTTTCTAACGATGATGGGGAGGCGTGCATCTTATGAAAATGGGGCATACCTGTCTGTGATGAATATCACAAATAACCGTTTTTATTGTGCAACACTATGTTCGATAATACCGCCCCCCAGACAGACGTCATCCGCATAAAACACCACGGACTGTCCCGGCGTCACCGCCCATTGCGCTGATTCAAACGCCACCAGTGTTTTTGTCTCCGAACTTTCCAATAAACGACATGGCGCATCTGTTTGCCGATAGCGCGTTTTGGCGCTGCATTCCAAACCAACATGAGGCACTTCTTCAGCAATCCAGTGGCTATCAAGTGACAGCAGCGTATGTGACAACAATGCGGGATGCTGATGCCCCTGCACGACCAACAAGCGGTTATTAGCCATATCTTTGCCACTGACAAACCAAGGTTCACCAGAAGTATGCTTACTACCACCAATCCCCAGACCTTGTCGTTGCCCGATTGTGTAAAAGGACAAGCCCATGTGCCGCCCCACTACCCTACCCTCCGGCGTACACATTTCGCCCGGCTGTGAAGGCAAATAGCGTGACAAAAACTCACGGAATGGGCGTTCACCAATAAAGCAAATTCCAGTGCTATCCTTTTTCGCATGATTGGACAAACCATGTTGTTCTGCCAGGCGGCGCACATCGCGTTTGTGAATTTTTCCCAACGGAAACATTGCTTTGCTAAGCTGCGCTTGCGTCAGGCGATGCAAAAAGTAGCTTTGATCCTTGCTATCATCCAACGCTTTGCATAACTGATAGCACCCGTCTACTTCACGCACCTGCGCATAATGTCCCGTGGCAATGCAATCAGCCCCCAACTGCATGGCATACTCTAGAAAGGCTTTAAATTTTATTTCCGCATTGCACAGCACATCAGGATTAGGCGTACGGCCTGCTTGGTATTCGCGCAAAAAATAACTGAACACCCGCTCCTTGTATTCCTTGGAAAAATTGACTGCTTCAATCGGGATGCCGATACGATCGGCAACCGAAACCGCATCTAACAAATCTTGCCGGGAAGAACAATAGGCACTGTTGTCATCATCTTCCCAGTTCTTCATGAACAAACCAACGACATCGTAACCTTGCTGCTTCAGCAATAAGGCCGTCACGGACGAATCGACACCCCCCGACATGCCAACGACAACCCGCTTAGTCATAGTGCACCAGCAAATCCAAGGGATAACGTTTTCCGGCCAAATAATCTTCAATACAACGCAAAATCAAAGGACTCCGATGTTGCGCTTGCGTCGCACGCACCTCTTCCAGCGTAAACCAGTCAGCACGCACAATACCCTGATCCAGCACGCACCCCTCCTGATAGCCGATGATTTCTCCAGCAAAAGCGAAGCGTAAATAGGTCGTATCCGCTGCCGTTGCATGCCAGCGATAAATCCCCACAATCTGACGCGGCACAAAATAATAACCAGACTCTTCGAGCGTCTCGCGCGCCACCGCCATCAACAAGGACTCCCCCTGCTCCAGATGACCCGCTGGCTGATTGAAACGAATTCCTTGCGAGGTTTCTTCTTCAACCAGCAAAAATTTTCCGTCACGCTCCACAATCGCAGCGACGGTAACATTTGGCTTCCAAATCATTGCATGCAAACTCCAGATAAAAAAAAAGCAGGGGAAATCCCCTGCTTTTTTGCGTACAACCGAAATTACTTGGTTGCAGCGGGTGCGGAAGCTGCTTGAACAGCAGAAGCAGCGGCAGCCTTTTTATCTTTTTTGGCTTTCTTGGCCTTAGCCTTCTTGGCTTTCTTGTCGCCCTTGGCGGCGGACTTCTTCGCATCGTCAGCGCTAGGAGCAGCCACAGCAGAAGCGGCTGTAGGTGCTGGAGCAGCAGCCACAGCAGAGAAAGAAACAACTGCGAAAACAGCAGCGATCAAAGTGGACAATAACTTGCTCATGATTACCTCTTTAAAAAATAAAAACACCCAAAGGTGCCCAAAAATTTTGGTGCCGGGGGGGGGAATCGAACCCCCACGCCCTCTCGGGCACTGGATTTTGAGTCCAGCACGTCTACCAGTTCCATCACCCCGGCGAATCGAGCGGCATTATGCATAAACTTTATCAGTTTAGCAAGCAAATTCTACGCCAGAGATTTAACATGCCTCAAAACAAAAAGCGGGCGAAACCCGCTTTTTGTTAGCCGTCATAAATTACTTAGCGGCTTCTTCCTTCTTTTCTTCTTTCTTTTCAGCAGCCTTCTTGGCCTTCTTGGCCTTCTTGGCCTTCTTGGCAGGTGCAGGAGCAGCTTCGGCTGGCTTAGCAGCGTCAGCAGCAGCAGGCGCTGCGTCAGCAGCTACAGCGGAGAAAGAAACAGTTGCGAAAACAGCAGCGATCAGGGCGGACAGCAATTTGCTCATGGTAGTCTCCAAATATTGTATTGATTCAAAAAGAATGACATTCAACATGTCGAGGCCTATAACGCCAGCAATTTTGTTTGGTTGACATCTTTTGAGTTCTAACCAAAATTTAGTCCACCACGAAGATTTTGGAATCTGTTTTGCATCCTCTACAATCCAACTCCCAATCAATTTGTTGCTTCCCCATGCGCACCGACCAATTCAATTTTGACCTTCCCGCCGAACTGATCGCCCAACACCCTCCGCTGCAACGCGGCGATAGTCGCTTGCTGCACGTCGCCACCCAGCATTTATACGATCGAATGTTTACAAACGTCGTCGATTTACTCCTACCCGGAGATGTACTGGTACTAAACGACACCAAAGTAATCAAGGCCCGCCTGTTTGGTCAAAAAGCCAGCGGTGGCAAGGTGGAAGTGTTAGTAGAACGCGTGCTGAATGCAAACGAAGTGCTCGCACAAGTGCGCGCCAGCCATGCCCCGAAGCCAGGAAGCCAACTCTTGCTGGCCGAGAAGTTGGTCGTTGAAATGTTGGAACGGCAAGGGGAATTTTTCCGCCTGCGTTTTCACAGCGAAGAAAACGTACTGGATTTATTGACTAAATACGGCGAACTGCCGCTACCGCCATATATTACGCACCAAGCCGACGATGCGGATGACCAGCGCTATCAAACGGTGTTTGCGCGTGAGGCTGGTGCGGTTGCGGCACCAACCGCCGGACTGCACTTTACGGAATCACTGCTGACAACATTGCGCAATCGGGGCGTCGAGATTTGTTACGTGACACTACATGTCGGTGCAGGCACATTCCAACCTGTGCGCAGCGAATACATTACACAACACCAAATGCACCACGAACGCTATGTCGTACCGACCAGCACCGTGTCGGCGATTCAACAGGCCAAACGTGATGGCCGTCATGTAGTGGCGGTGGGAACAACCAGCCTGCGCGCACTGGAAAGTGCCGCTCGCAGCGGTGAATTGCAGGCTGGCAGCGGCGACACCGACATTTTCATTACCCCAGGCTATCGCTTTCAGGTGGTAGATCGACTACTCACCAACTTCCATCTACCACAATCCACCTTATTGATGCTGGTCTGTGCCTTTGGCGGCATGCACAACCTATTAACGGCTTATCAGCATGCCGTAACGCAACGCTATCGCTTTTTCAGCTATGGTGATGCGATGCTGATTGAGCGCGCATCGTTTTCGTCTTCCTCCCAGAGCTGATGCGTATCCAGTAGCAGACGATAGCGCGCCTCATTTGCGTCCAGGGCGGCGATTTGCTCCGCCAAGGAGGATTCCAGCGCCAAACGACGGGCTGTCAAGCTCTCGCTCAAACTGCTTTCTCCTTGTGCATACGCTTTAGAGACCATATCGGCATTACTGCGTATCGCAACCGCTGCATCGCGTGCTTGCTGCCACGTGTTAAAGCTGCGTACGGCTTGGGTATAGCCTCCTTGCACATCGCCTTCCAAGCGACGCTTCACAAAAGCGGCTTGATCGGCCGCCATGATGGCTTGCTGCTCCACTGCATCGGCGGTGGCACTACGCACACCAAAGGAAATCGGCACATTCACATATACCCCCAGCGTTCGCTCACTGCCCCCCAGATCACGACCCACACGGAATCCTAACGTGGGATCGGGCGTCGTATCGGCTCGACTACGTTGCGCCAACAATTGCTGTAAACGTGCCTGGGCATCTGTCATGGCTAATTCATCACTGTGCTGAAACACCAACGCTTGCCAATATGGCAGATTTTTAGCCAAGGATTGCGGCGACAGCCGTTGTACTTGTGTTGGCAAGTGCAGTCCAACAAATTGTCGCGTCAGATCATTTGCCGCCAGTTGCTCACGCATCTGGGCTTGTTGCAACGCTACGTGAGCTTGGGCGACTGCGGCCTTGGCTTGATTCAACTCCAAGCGTGGTGCATCGCCTTTTTTCAGCCGGATTTCGCTCATATCCGCCTGTTTGCTCAAAATATCGACTTGCTGTTGCCACAAATCACTGGCAATACGCTCGCGTTGCCAAACAAACCAATTGCGTAACAAGAGGCGCGCGGCATCATGCCAAGCCGAACGCCGGGCAAATTCGGCATGCATCACCGCAGCCTCGCCGATTTGCGTATCAAGATCCACTTTATTCAACCAGCGCACCGGACGTTGAATATCCACAAACCATTCACGTAGTTTTTCACGCGTCAGGATGACTTGGCGTTGTCCCGTGCCCACACTGACGTTGAATTCGTAATTACCACTATTCCACTTGCGTTGGTTGGCATATTCCTGACGCAGAAAGCTGGCTGCATTCAATACCGTCACATGTTGCTGCAACGATTGCCGCACATCTGCCAATGGTGGTAAGTCCGCCTCCCCTGCCCCCTGTGCCGCGCACGCCACAAACAACAGCCCCAGTGCCCACTTTCCTCTGCAACGTTTCATTACGCCCTCCATCACGCCAACCAACCAAAATCCAGCACCGGCGTAATCCAGTACGCAACATCCCGGTTAGCATCTTTCTGTTTCAAATGCGCAATCAACTCGCGCGCATCTTCGAGATTCATGACAATGACAATTTGCGTCCCCTGTGAACGTCCGCGCACTTGCTCCAACATACTGCGTAATTTTTCGCGCTGGCTACTTCCTTCAACACAGCTCAGGGAAAAACCGTGCACCCATTCTGGGTGCTCCAGCAAATGGTCTATCAATTCATCGGCCAAAGAACGATGCGCAATGATCGTCAAACTGCAATTCATAGACTTCATTTTGCGCCTCCTTGACCAGGTTCAACACCGAAGCGGCGATATAAAATCGGCAATAAAAACAAGGTCAACACCGTTGAAGTTGCCAAACCACCAATGACCACGATCGCCAATGGGCGCTGAATTTCCGACCCAGGCCCCGTGGCAAACAACACCGGCAACAAACCCCAAGCCGTGATACTGGCGGTCATCTGCACCGGGCGCAAGCGTCGCTTTGCGCCTTCATACACCACCTGCGCCAACGGCATGCCTTTTTCCAGCAATTGATTAAAGTAGGTCACCATGACCACCCCATTCAGCACGGCAATCCCCAGCAGGGCAATAAACCCAACTGAAGCTGGCACCGACATGTATTCGCCGCTGATCCACAAGGCCAGCACACCACCAATCAGCGCAAATGGAATATTGGTCAGTACCAGCACTGACTGGCGCACCGAGCGAAAAGTGGCAAACAGCAGGAAGAAAATCATACCAATGGAAATGGGCACCACCACCGCCAGACGCGCTGCCGCACGCTGTTGGTTTTCAAACTGCCCGCCCCAAGTCAAGTGATAACCTGCGGGCAGTCCGAGTACACCGGGCTTGGCAACCGCCGCCTTGGCTTCGTCCACAAAACCCACCAAATCGCGGTCGCGCACATTGCTTTGCACCACCACCATGCGCTGCCCGCTTTCCCGATCCACCTTGACCGGGCCATCTACCCGCTCCAGATGTGCCACTGCCGACAGTGGTACATTTTGTCCATTCGCCAGTGGCAAGGTCAGCGCAGCGAACAGCGCCGGAGAATATTGCACATCCGACTGACCACGCATAATCAATGGGATACGGCGACCATTTTCAATCACGATCCCCAGATTTTGGCCTTCCACTTGGCTGCGTAGCGTGTTGCTGATCTCGTCCACACTCAACCCCAAGCGCCCCGCCGCCAAGCGATCAATGATCACACGGTAATACTGCACGCCGCTGTTCTTGACCGTGAACACGTCCTCGCTGCCCTTGATGCCTTCCAAAACCTTGACCATTTTTTCAGCGGCGGCATTCAGCACATTCAGATCCGGGCCAAAAATTTTGATCGCCACATCCCCCCGTGCCCCGGTCAACATTTCCGACACGCGCATGGCAATCGGCTGGGTAAAGCTATACTCGACGCCGGGGAAATCTTCCATCACCTTACGCACTTGATCGACGATGGCAGTTTTGTCCGCACTCTTCCATTCCTTCGGCGGCTTGAGCACCAAAAAAGTATCGGTTTCGTTCAGCCCCATGGGATCCAGCCCCAGTTCATCGGCCCCGGCGCGCGCCACAACGGCTTTGACATCAGGCACTTGCCGTAAAATCGCCTGTTGCACACGGGTATCAATATCCGCCGTTTGAGCCAAATTCACGGAAGGCAATTTGGACAACTGCATAATCAAATCACCTTCGTCCATTTCCGGCATAAACGTCTTACCAACGAAGGTATACACCACGCCTGCCACCACCAGCATGCCCAATGCCGCCGAAATCACCAGCCGCTCGCGTTGCAGCGCTTTTTGCAGCAGGGGTTCATATACCCGCATGGACAAACGCACCAACCACGGATCATCGTGCGTCGCGGTTTTCAGCAGGAATGATGCCAGCATGGGCACCACTGTCAGCGACAAGACCAGCGACCCAGCCAGGGCAAAAACGATGGTCATGGCAACCGGAATGAATAACTTTCCTTCCAGCCCCTGCAAGGTCATCAGCGGCAGGAACACGATGATGATGATGGCCACCCCGGCAGACACTGGAATGATGACTTCCTTCACCGCACGGTAGATCAGATGCAAATGCGGCATATGCTCTTTGCGATGCGCCAAGTGATTGATGACGTTTTCCACCACCACCACGGCACCATCCACCAACATACCGATGGCGATGGCCAAACCACCCAAACTCATTAGATTGGCCGACATACCGAACTGGTTCATCAGGATGAAGGTAATCAAGACCGCCATGGGCAAAGTCAGCGCCACCACGACGGCAGCACGCCAATTCCCCAAGAACAACACCAGCAACACAATCACAAACAAAATGGCTTCTGTCAGCGCCTTGGACACGGTGCCGACGGCACGATCCACCAAGCTGCCACGATCGTAGAACACCTTGGTCGTCATACCTTGCGGCAAGCTCGGCGCCAACTCTGTCAATTTGTCATGCACTAGACCCACGACTTTCTGCGCATTGGCGCCACGCAAGCCCAGCACCAGACCTTCAACGGCCTCACCTTTCCCGTCCTTGGTGACGGTACCATAGCGCGTCAAGCTGCCAATACGCACTTGGGCGACATCACTGACTCGAATCGGGCTACCGTTCGGGCTGGCAATCACAATGTTGCGTACATCTTGCAAGGAGCGAATATTCCCCTCCGCGCGTACCAGCAAGGCCTCATCACCGTCATTAATCCGCCCAGCCCCATCATTACGATTGTTGGCTTGAACGGCATCTTGCAACATGACAAACGAAATGCCACGTGCCGCCAAAGCCGTATGATCCGGCACAATTTCAAAGCTACGTACCAAACCACCCAACGTGTTCACATCCGCAACCCCAGGCAGTGCGCGCAACGCCGGACGGATAATCCAATCCAGCACCGTTCGTTTTTGCTCCAGGGTCACCCCCTCGCCTTCCACGGTAAACATGAACATTTCACCCAGCGGGGTCGTAATCGGCGCCAAGCCACCGGTTGCGCCGGGGGGCAAATCACGCAACACGTTGCCCAAGCGTTCTGCGACTTGTTGTCGCGCCCAGAAAATATCGACGCCATCATTAAAGTCGATGGTGATGTCGGCGATGGCGTATTTGGAAGTGGAGCGCATGATGCGCTGATTGGGGATGCCTAGCATTTCCAGCTCTATCGGCATGACGATGCGCGACTCGACTTCTTCCGGGGTCATACCCGGCGCCTTCATAATCACTTTGACCTGAGTCGAAGACACGTCCGGGAAGGCGTCGATAGGCAAATCACGGAAGGCACTCAAACCGGCTCCGATAATCAGCAAGGCAATCACCATCACCAGCAAACGCTGGGTCAGGGAAAATTCAACCAGTTTCGCCAACATCACTCGCCCCCGCCCAGACCCATCATCTTGGCTTTCAGCGCTGACACGCCACGCACCACGATTTTTTCATCCCCGCGTAAATCCCCGCTAATCACACTGTCATGAGCGCCTTCACTCAACACCGTGACATTTTTGGCATGAAAACCTTTATTGCTGGCCGTAAATACCAGCGTTTTACCATTGAGGCGCACCAGCGCTGAATTGGGTACCTCCCACTGCGCTCGCTCCCCCTGCGCCGTCGCAATGCTGGCTTCGACAAACTGATTCGGGCGCAAATTTGCCGCGCCTTCGGTAATGATACCGCGCAGCAAAATGCTCTGATTACTACCAATCAAGCTACGCCCAATCGCAATCAGCTTGCCGCGCGCATGAAAATCAGGAATGGAAATGTCCGCACCCACTTTCAAATCGCGCACTTGACCCAGCGGTGCCTGAATTTCCAATGCCAGCGGATCGAGCTTGGCAATTTTGAACAACGGAATCGCCGCATCCAGACGCTGACCGGCAGAGGCAAATTTTTCCAGCACCACACCGTCCAGCGGCGCCACGACATTCAGGGTGGCGCTCAAGTTATGCCCGCTTTGCAACTGACTAATTGCCCCTTCCGACATCCCCGCAACCCGCAGCATCTGTTTGCGCTCCGCCAACGCAGCTTGTGCTTCCAATGCAGCGCTACGGGTGGCACGGTAGCGGCTTTCCGCAATGATGCCGTCTTTCCACAAGCCCTCGTCACGCTGCAAATTTTCCTTGGCCAATTGCTGCTGCACTGTGGCTTGCAGCAGGCCGCGCTGCGCTTCCGCCAGCGCCGGACTTTGTAACCGCGCAATCACTTGCCCCCGGCGTACACTATCCCCCACACCAACTAAAGTTTGCTCCAATAGTGCCGGCAACGGTGTACTAACCACCGCTAACTGGCTACCCGGCACCACCACTTGCGCAGGCAAACCAGACACTTCCCCGGAGCGCTTGGCAGGCAAGGCAATCGAACTAATTCCCAACATCTTGATTTGTTGGGCAGAAAGAACAACTTCATCGCCAGCCCAAGCAGCATTCAGCATTAAAAAAGACAGCAAAACAGCGCGAATTGTCATGAAGCAATCTCCTGAAACAATTGAAAAACAACGGCTTAACTACATCTGGCCTGTGATGACAGGAGGTGCATGTGACCAAGAGGGCGGATGATACGTGGAATAGGGAGAAAATGCTGCCATCGGCGCAATCGGCACCGCAGCGCGGTGTACGACAAAATGCCGCATGCGGGAGGGGTGTGTATCACAGATGGCTAGACAATCGGAGGCCATTTTGCGCAAGGCAGGTGTGACGATCTGCGCACACACCCGACTACAATGCGCATCACCTTCACCATACGGCGACCACGGCTCCGCTTGGGCCAGCGTCCAATAGCCGGACACCAGCAAACTCAGCAGCGATAAAATAATCAGGGCAACACGTTTCATAACGGAATGATTTGCACGCATTTCATATGCGGGACACAAGGACATTGAGTTTAACAATAAGTTCCAATATGACCAAATTTCCCACTCAACTGCTCAAAAAGCGCCTCGCAAAAAACAGCCTAAAAACAGGGTTAATTTTTTATCCTTTGAAATCATCTTATTAAAATCAGGCGATACAAAAGATTTTTTTGGCGTGATAATTGCTCAAAGTGGTTTTTGCAAGTTTTCGTCATATCCACCCAATCGTCCAACAGGAAACATCATGAAACGCTTCTTCTACCTTATCGCCTGCATGGTTTTGTCTTCAGGCATGCTGTTGGACGCGTTTGCCATGCCATCGCAACCTCCCTCGTCCAAGGTAATCTTTGAGCGCGTGAAACATTCCGTCGTGCAAATTCGCACCTTGCTGAAAGGTTCTCAATCACAAAGCTCCATAGGCTCAGGATTTTACGTATCCGCTGACGGCCTGATTATCAGCAACTACCATGTCGTTTCCAGCCATGCATTGCAACCGGAAACCTACACCATGGAATATGTCGATAGCCAGGGGGCGCATGGCACCCTGCGCTTACTGGCGATTGATGTGCTGCATGATCTGGCCCTACTGCAACGTGACGGGCAGCACTTGCCGGGCTTATCTTTACAGAGTGCCAGCCCGGCACAAGGCGAAACCCTGCATTCGCTTGGCAACCCAAATGACTTGGGCCTGTCCATCGTCACCGGCGTCAATAACGGCCTGCGTGAACATTCCTTTTACGAAGCCATGCACTTCACCGGCGCGCTCAACCCAGGCATGAGCGGAGGCCCGGTCGTCAATCAAGCCAATGAAGTGGTCGGCATCAACGAAGCCACCATGGGACAATCCCGCAGCTTTCTCGTGCCGGCAAAATTTGCCGTCGAATTATTGACGCACTGGCAACAACACCCAGTCATCCCGCCAAAATTTCGCCCGGAAATTGCCCGCCAATTAAAACAACACTCTGCCACCCTGACCAAACGTCTGACCAGCAAGCCTTTCCCGGTACAAATCGACGCAGGCTATGCCATCCCGGATACACCGGATCCCTATATCCGCTGTTGGGCCAACGAATTCAACGAACCCAAGGTTTTCTATCAAATGCGCACCTATCGCTGCTCTGGCCGGGCGGGCGTTTTTGTTGAAGATGACATTAGCTTGGGCCAGGTGTCGTTTAGCAGTCAGCTCTATCAGACCAGCAAACTAGATTTTTGGCGCTTTGGCCGAGTGTTGGAGCGAAATTACGGCACGTTGGGCGACGGCAATTTTGATGGCCCGGATGATTATGTCAGCAACTATGCTTGCCAAGACTCAATGTTGAATTTGCAAGGCTTACGCGCCAAAGTGGCCTTATGCACCCGCGCCTATCGTAAATTACCCGGTTTGTACGACATTTACCTGAAGCTGGTTACGCTGGAGCACCAGCAGGATGCGTTGGTGTCCAAGCTGGATTTGGTCGGGGTCACGTATGAAGATGGTATGCATATTGTTCAAGCCTATCTGGGAGTCTTCAAATGGAAAAAATAGCCTGGTTTGAAATTGTCGGCCCGCATGGCAATGTTCTGAGTCGTCATCCCGTACAACAATGGCCCTTGCGGGTCGGACGGGCTTACGACAGTGATGTGGTACTGGACGATCCTTACACTGCTGCACACCATCTGGAAATTCAGGGGCTGGCGGAGGGACGCTACCAACTCACGGCACTCAGCACCTTGAATGGCCTGCATCTTGGTCGCAAGCGCGCCAGCGATGCCTGTATCGCCGCCGGTGAAACTGCCCGCATTGGGCAAACGCATTTCCGTCTTTGCCCCTCCGATGGCTTGAATCTGGCACCAGAACGTGCGCTCCCGGCGACAGGGTGGTGGAAGCACTGGTTATGGTTGCTGCTGGCCTTTGGCTGCTGGAGCGCGGAATACATGCTGGTACGCTGGCTGGACTACGATCGTGCCGATGCCTATCACAGCATCTTTTTGAGCCTGTTCGAGCAGTTTCCCACCCTGCTGCTATGGGCTGCCTTCTGGTCATTTTTGGGACGGATGCTGACCGGGCGCAGTGCTTGGCTGCAACAGGGCACACTGGCTTTATTGGGGGATGCGCTCTACGAAACAATTGGAGACAGTGCTGGATACATCAGCTTCATCACCGGTAGCCACTTGGTCGAAAGCCTGTTGCAGTCCGTTGCACAGCCCATGCTGTTTGCCGCCGTGCTGTATTTACACCTTCGACTGGCCACGCACCTGCATCCACGTAGTCGCTGGTTGCTTGCCATTGGCATTGTCTTGGGCATGGAAGCCTTTTTTGCCGCCAAAGTTTATCTTCTGAGTAGTGAAAACAGTGCCGAAACGGATTATGTCACCACGATTGCGCCGCCCCAATTAACCCTGACACCGCCCAAAACCACAGCGCAATTTCTGCGCGACATGAAAAAATTGCAACAAAAACTAGACGCTAAAAACAAATCCTAGCGACTTCATCCTGCTTGAGGTGGAATTGCCGCATAGAATAATCAAGAATTTGTGTTAACCTTGGGGCAAGAATTGCCATGTCTGACAACCCAAGAAAACACCCATGACAATGAGTGACGAACAGCAACAAGACCGCCAAAAACAATTTTTGCAAGACAACAATCTGCAAGCGCCCGTTGGCCCGGTTTTCAAATTTCCCACCAAGGAAGCCGAAGAGACCATGCGGCGCGCCGAAGCAAAAGCCCAACGGGCTGCGGTGGCGAAAGCCAAGCAGGATTTGCCTCAATTGCAGATTTCCTCCACCTCTGAAGCACCGGTTAATAGTAAAAAGACCGGCGTCATTCGCACCCTGAACATCGTCGTACTGCTGGCTTCCGGGACATTTGCGGGAGTTTATTTCCAGCAAGCCGAAAAAAAGGACGGCGGTCAATCCTCTGCTCAAGCCAGCCTGAATGCGGCGAATGATCCCAACGCCAATTTACCGCCAGAAGTGCTGGCCGCTCAGAAACCCATGGTGGCGGAGATCAGCCCTCCCGTGCTTGCGGCGTCTTCTGTATCCACAATCGAAACGCTCTTCATCGCCAAAGACTACGCCGGGGTGATCACTGCTGCGAAAAATCATGCGTGCGACGCCAAAGAACAAAATTTATTAGGCATTGCGTATTACAGCTTGCAAAAATATGAACAGGCAGCACAAGCCTTCAGCGAACTGGAAGTGCTGATGCCAAGCGATCCTATCGTGAAAAGCAATCTGGCCGATGCGCTACTGGCGAGTGGGCAAAACACGGCTGCATTGGAAAAATATCGCCAGGCCGCCGCACTCAACCCCACTGACCCCTCCTACAAAAAACGCATCGCGCAATTAGAGCGGCAAATGTTTGCGCAAGCCAATGAAAAAAAAGCACGGGACAAAACCCCAGTCGCCACCCTGGCAGCGGATGATTTCACCCCACGCCACATTGCGCCGGCGGCTGCCGAGGCTTACACCTTTACTGACTTGCGCAATGCCGTGGAGCGCTCCGACATCAGCATGGTAGAGAGCATCCTCGCGCAGGGTTTTGACATCAACAAACGCGACAACAGCGGGCAAACACTGTTGATTTCAGCCATTAATAACAATGACTTGAATATGGCGCGTTTTCTGATTTTGAAAGGGGCAAATCCTAATCTGCCCGGCTACGATGGCTATCTGCCGCTGATGCGTGCCAAAGCCAATCATCCGCCCAATGCTGAATTGATTCGCTACCTCCAAAGCGCGGGGGCCGTTGATCAATACGCCAAGCGTTAAGCACCGCTGCTATTGGCAATTACTCGGCCAAGTGCCGCGCACAAACCGTCACGCATCAACAGCAGGCCGCGCAGACGTTGACAGCTAAGGCGCGGCTTCCCCTCGGGCTTGACGGGCCAGGTATCCGCCAATGCCCATCCCCAGCACACTGAGCCCAACGACGTAATACGCCGGTGCCAATTTATTCACCTGCATCAGCGCACTCACCAATACCGGTGTCAGGCCCCCAAACACGGCATAAGCCACGTTGTAGGAAAAAGACAAACCGCTAAAGCGCACCACCGCCGGAAAAGCCCGTACCGCCGCGCCCGGCACCACCCCGATCACCCCGACAAAAAAGCCGCACAAGGCATACCAGAGATTGATTTCAGCCGGAGCCACCGCCAAGCGCGCATACAACCACCAAGACGAAGCGCCCAGAAAAATGCAGCCGACCAGCAACACCCGTCCGCTGCCATAACGATCTGCCGCCGCACCAAACAGGATGCAGCCAAAACTAAGTGCCAAGGTAGCCAGACTATTGGCCTGCAAGGTAGCCGTGGCCGGAATCGCATATAACTTCTGCAACAAGGTCGGCGTCATCAACACCATCACCACTACCGCCGCCGACAGCAGCCAGGTCAACAGCATGGTTAGCAGCACCTGGGCGCGGTGATCGCGAATCACCGCCTTCAACGGCAATTCGTTGGCCAGCGTCTGACGCGCCTGCATTTCCTTGAACACGGGGGTTTCGTGCAGCCATTGCCGCAACCAGACCGAAAACAGACCAAAAATCCCGCCCAGAATGAAAGGCACCCGCCAGCCCTCTGCCAGCAACGCTGCCGGGGTATACGCCGCATTGACGGCAGTCGCTACCAGCGAGCCCAGCAAAATACCACCGGTCAATCCAGCCGTCAGCGTGCCGCAGGCAAAGCCGATCCGTTGTGCGGGCACATGTTCCGCCACAAACACCCAAGCCCCCGGTACTTCGCCGCCAATCGCCGCGCCTTGCAACAGACGCAAACTCAACAAGGCCAGCGGCGCGTAAATGCCGATACTGGCATAGGTGGGCAACAGGCCGATTGCCAGCGTCGGCACGGACATCAAGAAAATACTCAAGGTAAACATACGCTTGCGCCCCAGCAAATCACCAAAGTGCGCCATGACGATGCCGCCCAGTGGACGCGCCAGATAGCCCGCCGCGAAAATACCAAAGGTTTGCAATTGCCGTAACCAGTCCGGCATGTCGGCCGGAAAAAACAATTTGCCAATCGCCACGGCAAAGAATACGAAGATGATGAAATCGTAGAACTCCAATGCCCCGCCCAAGGCAGCCAATGCCAGGGTGCGATAATCCTTGCCAGTCAGTGCGGCCATGATGTTGTCCTTGTTGCAAAAAATGGGGGCGGATTATAAAGCGATTGTGCCGTGTCGTTGTTCACAACCTGCCGAAACCCAGCCACGAAAAAGCCCGCACCGAAGTGCGGGCCTCTGGGCGAATCAGCGACGCTGCTTACAGCTTCCAACTATAGGCAATGCCCAACGAATCCTGATACATATTGATATTGGCGTTGCTCCCGCCCAACAGGGCCGCACTGCCTGCCGCACCATTCACAGTGTTTTTGAAGGCGTGCATATAAGCCACAGTCAACTCATTATCCGGGGACAGGGCCCAAGTGGCACCCAATGTCAGGTGATCTTGCACCACACCAGGGGCCAGCACATTAAACAGCGTCTGCGTGGTTGGGATCTGAGCGTTATTGTGGTTGTAACCTGCACGCACAGTCAGGCTGTCGCTCCAGGCATGGCTGACGCCCAACTTGTACACGGTCATGTTTTGCCAGCCGAAACCGGGGCCATTGGGGGCGCCCAAGGGGGCGGCTGGCGGCAATGTCAACGGATTCGCAACGGATGGAATTGTGCCGTAGTCAATTTTTTCAATATCAAACACCACGGTCGTCGCGGGTGTCGCTTTGACGGCAATGCCAATCCCATAGCTGGCGGGAATATCAAAACCACCTTGTTCGGCAAACAGCCCGGCATACTTGCTGAACTTGCCCATCTTGGTCTTGGGCTGGTAGGTCGCCCCCATGCTGACATTCGGCGTCAACTGACCTTGCCAGCCCAAGCGCAAACCGATGCCCGTGGAACTATCCGTGCCAGTACCACTCAATGCGGCCGCATTGCCGGACATCGGTGCAAACGCGCCCAGCCCGGTGGCGGAGAAGGTTTGATACACCAAATTCACCGCAACGCCAACGGAGTGCGTGTCATTCAGCTTCATGGCCCAGGTGGGCGCAATGAACAGTTGTTCCAGATTAATCCCGGCACCAGGACCAAAAGGACTCACGGTATACGCCGTGTTCATGCCGCCATTGCCATATACCGACACGCCCAGCGACATATCAGTCCCCATCATCCGGTTGTAGCCAAATTCGGGAATCAGGAAATTGCTCTTGCCATTACCACTGTAGCTACCCGCAGCCGGTCCGCCAACGATCGTTGCGCCCCGGTTAGGCATAAACAGGTCAACACCCGCATCAATACGACTACCGACATTCACCATCCCGGCGGGATTGGTCGCCGCCGCCAAGGTGTCCTGGGACAGCGCGATACCCGCGCCGCCCATGCCCTTGGCCTTCATGCCGTAGCCGTGGGCGAAATAGCCATTGGTCGCGTGCGCCATGACCGGTGCCAGCAACGCTGCCGTCAACACGGACCATACGATTTTTTTCTGTTGCATTTCTTCTCTCCCTAAGGGTTTATTGTGATTGGCGAGGGGAAACCCTCCCCCATAAAAAAACAGCCGGTCTTGACCGACTGTTTTCAAAATTACACGAACAGGCAAATATCCGTTTCACCAGCAAAGCCGAAGAACATCGACGCGCCACCGTATTCGACTTGGTCAATGAATTCCTTCTTATCAAACTCAAACAAATCGACGGTCATTTGGCAAGCAATGAATTTCACATCGCATTCCAGGCACAAATCACGCAGTTCTTCCAGCGAGGCCACGCCGTGTTTTTCCAGCTTTTGCTTCATCATGGCGGTCGCCATGGTTTCCATGCCGGGCAACATTTGCACCATCACCGGCATGGGGATGGGCATGGGCATGGCAGGATTGGCCAGTGGGCTAATCTTCACATCCGACAAATCCTTGCGCAGCAATTGCAGGCCGTAGAACGTGAAAAAAATCTGCACGTCATAGCCCAGCGCGGCCGCAGTGGACGCCAGAATGAACGGTGGATAAGCCATATCCAGTGTGCCTTTGGTGGCAATGATTGCCATTTTTTTGCTCATGTTTTGCCCCTTGCAAATGATGGTGGTGAGACGACGCGCTTACTTTTTCTGCATGAAGAAAATGTACTTACCGCCTTCTTCACCGCTGGACAACAGGGTATTGCCGGTTTGGTCAGCGAACGCCTTCATGTCTTGCACGGAACCGCAGTCGGTCGAGATGATTTTCAACACTTGACCGGACGCCATGTCCACCAAGGCTTTTTTGGTTTTTACCACGGGCAATGGGCAGGACATACCGCTGGCATCAAATTCTTTGTCGAAATTCATATTCATCTCCAGTTTTAACAAATAGTGGACTACAAAAAAACCGCCGCACAGACTCGGCAGGGTTGTGCATTAAAAGACAAGCCCCCTCGCAACGTCCATACCCACGAAGGGGAAACAGAATAACCCGTTAGGGTTATGCACGAGAAATTTCATTGACACCGTACAAAAAAACCGCCGCAGCCGTGTGGCTACGACGGTTTGCAGCAAGCTTGCCTCCGCACTTATTCGGAGAAGAAGTCCTTCAACTTATCCATCCAGGACTTGGCACGTGGGTTGTGTTGCGCCTCGTTGCTGTCACCAAAGGCACGCAGCAATTCCTTTTGCCGCTCGTTCAGATTGACCGGGGTTTCCACCACCACGTGACAATGCAAATCACCATACCCCGCGCTACGCACGCCCTTGATCCCCTTGCCACGCAGACGGAACACGCGCCCAGTCTGGGTTTCAGCGGGAATCTTGATCATGGCCTTACCCTCCAGGGTAGGGATTTCGATTTCCCCGCCCAGGGCAGCCGTGGTAAAGCTGATCGGCATTTCACAGTGCAGATCGTTGTGATCGCGCTGAAACACAGCGTGTGGCTTGAGTTGAATCACCACGTACAAATCACCGGCAGGCCCGCCATTCACCCCGCGCTCGCCCTCACCAGACAAGCGAATGCGATCATCGGTATCCACACCGGGCGGAATTTTCACCGACAAGGTCTTGTGCTGCTTGATGCGTCCGCTGCCGCTGCAATCCCGACAGGGCGAGCTAATCATCTTGCCGCTACCGTGACAGCGCGGACAAGGTTGTTGCAACGAGAAGAAACCTTGCTGCATGCGCACTTGACCGTGCCCGCCACAGGTTGAACAGGTGGTCGGACTGGTGCCGGGCTTGGCGCCGCTGCCGTGACAAGTTTCGCAATCCGCCATGGTGGGCACACGAATTTGCGTTTCGGTGCCGCGTGCCGCCTGCTCCAGCGTGATTTCCAGGTTGTAGCGCAAGTCCGCGCCACGCTGCACGCTGCTGCGTTGCTGCCCGCCGCGTCCGCCGCCGAAAATGTCGCCGAAGATGTCGGAGAAGTCGAAACCACCCGCGCCGCCGCCGAAGGGATTGCCGCCGCCCATGCCACCGGCCTCAAACGCCGCATGGCCATACTGGTCGTAAGCCGCCCGCTTCTGCCCGTCGGACAGGGTTTCATACGCCTCCTTGGCTTCCTTGAAGTGCTCCTCCGCCTTGGGATTATCCGGGTTGCGGTCAGGATGGTACTTCATCGCCATCTTGCGATAGGCCTTCTTGATGTCCTCCTCGGAAGCATCACGATTGACGCCGAGGACTTCGTAGTAGTCTTTTTTGCTCATTGTTGATGGGAAGGGAGAAGGGGGAAGGGGGAAGGGTCAGGAGGTTGCACGGCGTTTGATGGATGCCGACAACCCCATTAACAATCCCGAAACTTCGTCCACTTTTCCGTTCAACTCCTCTGCGTTATTCAGGTAGCCCAGCCTTGCGGCAAGTTCAATCAGGGTATCCAGCTCGGACAACGAACCAGCGGAGATGCTCAGAAAATGCAACAACTCCTTGGTTCCATTGCGCGCAAAGCCTTCTGCGATATTCGCTGGAACCGAAACAGCGGCACGTTGTAACTGACTGGATAATCCGAACTTTTCCAGGGTGGGAAAGGAGGAGGTCGCTGTGTAAACTGCCGTCACCAAATCCATTGCTTGCTGCCAAGCTTTCAAATTGCGGTGAGCGCGCTTCACACCCTTCTCCCTTCCCCCTTAACCCTTCTCGCTTTATTTCTTATCCTTCACTTCCGTGAATTCGGCATCGACCACGTCGCTGTCGTCCTTGCCACC
>DHYQ01000002.1:40369-40617 GCA_002414205.1 Gallionellaceae bacterium UBA5126
TCACCACTCAATTGGTCGCCGTATTCCTTCAGCGACTTTTGCGTAGTGTGGATCAGGGTGTCCAACTGATTGCGGGCGGTCACCAATTCCATGACCTTCTTGTCTTCGTCGGCATGGGCTTCGGCATCGCGCACCATGCGTTCGATTTCCTCTTCGGACAAGCCGGAGCTGGCCTTGATGGTGATGTTGGCTTCCTTGTTGGTGGCCTTGTCCCGGGCAGCGACGTGCAAAATGCCGTTGGCGTCGAT
>DHYQ01000002.1:40738-41171 GCA_002414205.1 Gallionellaceae bacterium UBA5126
TCGCCTTGCAGCACATGAATGGTGACAGCATTTTGATTGTCTTCCGCCGTGGAGAACACTTGCGATGCCTTGGTCGGAATGGTGGTGTTCTTCTTGATCAGCTTGGTCATCACGCCGCCCATGGTTTCGATGCCCAGCGACAGCGGGGTCACGTCCAGCAGCAGCACGTCCTTCACTTCACCTTGCAACACGCCGCCTTGGATACAGGCACCCACGGCCACGGCTTCGTCCGGGTTCACGTCCTTGCGGGGATCCTTGCCGAAGAAGGCCTTCACGCGCTCTTGCACCTTGGGCATACGGGTTTGGCCGCCGACCAGAATCACGTCGCTGATGTCGGCAGGAGATACACCGGCGTCCTTCAGGGCGATTTTGCAAGGCTCGATAGTGCGGTCGATCAGGTCTTCCACCAGGCTTTCCAGCTTGGCGCGGGTGA
>DHYQ01000002.1:41251-44201 GCA_002414205.1 Gallionellaceae bacterium UBA5126
AAGTGTTTGGGGCCGGTCGCGTCGGCGGTCACGTAAGGCAGATTGACTTCGGTTTGTTGCGAGGAAGACAGCTCGATCTTGGCCTTTTCTGCCGCATCCTTCAAACGTTGCAGCGCCAGCACGTCCTTCTTCAGGTCGATGTTGCTTTCCTTCTTGAACTCTTCCACCAGGAAGTCGATCACGCGCATGTCGAAATCTTCACCGCCTAGGAAAGTGTCGCCGTTGGTGGACAGCACTTCAAATTGATGCTCGCCATCCAGCTCGGCGATGTCGATGATGGAAATGTCGAAGGTACCACCACCCAAGTCATACACCGCGATCTTGCGGTCGCCTTCCTGCTTGTCCAGACCAAAGGCCAGCGCCGCAGCGGTTGGCTCATTGATGATGCGCTTCACTTCCAGACCAGCGATGCGACCGGCATCCTTGGTGGCCTGGCGTTGGCTGTCGTTGAAGTAGGCCGGCACGGTAATCACCGCTTCTGTCACTGGCTCGCCCAAGTAATCTTCGGCGGTTTTCTTCATCTTCATCAGCACTTGTGCCGACACTTCCGGTGCGGAGATTTCCTTGTCGCGCACCTTCACCCAAGCGTCGCCATTCTTGGACTTGACGATGGTGTAAGGCACCATGTCGATGTCTTTTTGCACCATCTTTTCGTCAAAACGACGGCCAATCAAACGCTTCACCCCGAACAAGGTGTTCTTGGGGTTGGTGACGGCCTGACGCTTGGCGGGCGCGCCCACCAGCACTTCGCCGTCTTCCATGTAAGCGATAATCGAAGGAGTGGTACGCGCACCTTCGGCGTTTTCAATCACCTTGGGCTTGCCGTTTTCCATCACCGCCACGCAGGAGTTGGTGGTGCCCAAGTCAATACCAATGATCTTTGCCATTTTTTGCATCCTTTACTAAGTAGTTTTTACGATGCCGCCCAACGTGGGGCGGACTGTGTAGATTTCAAGAGGAATTTTTTGGGAAGGGAGAAGGGTTAAGAGAGAAGGGAAAACGCGTCTGTCGCGCCGAGAGTCTCCCCACCCTTCCCCCTTACCCCTTCCCGGCCTTACCCTTGCGACACCATCACCAATGCCGGGCGCAATACGCGGTCGTTCAGGGTGTAGCCCTTTTGCATCACGCTGACCACGGTGTTGGCGGGTTGGTCGCTGGGCATCATGCCGATGGCTTGATGTTTGTGCGGGTCGAGCTTTTCACCGACCGGGTTGACTTCCTTGATGTTGAACTTCTCGAACACGCTGGACAGTTGTTTCAGGGTCAGCTCCATGCCGCTCTTGAAACTTTCCACGTTTTCGGTTTGCACGGCCAGCCCGGCTTGCAGGCTGTCCATCACCGCCAGCATTTCATTCGAGAAACGCTCCACGGCAAATTTCTGCGCCTTGCTGACATCCTCCACGGCGCGACGGCGCACGTTTTCGGTCTCAGCCTTGGCATACATCCAGGCATCGTAATGCTCCTGCGCCTTGCGCTCGGCGGCCTGCAATTGCTCGGCCAGATTGGGCATCACTTCCACTTCCGGTGCAGCGGTTTCTGCGCCCTGCGCCAGGTTTTCTTGCTGTTCCATAACACTCTCCAAAATAACGACCGCCCCTTAGTGGGGACAAGAACAGGGATTTCAAGACAACCCGCACATAATTTTTATCCCCGCATGGCAAAAAACGGACGGGATCGGCGCTATCAACACGCGTTCATCCACCCAAGCGCATACTTACCCGCCTGCAACGGTGACACTCAGCAAGGTCAAGCTGGCGGGCATGACACTGGCGGTGATGGCGGCCTGGGCGGGCACCCCACTCAGGGCCAACCCTAGCAGCAACAGGCGGGGATGCGGTGGAGGAAGGCGCACAGGGTGGTTGTCCGGGGGCTGAATTGGGCGGTCATTGGGGCGAGGTTTAAGGTACCCTACCGAACTCCGCCCATGGTTCGACAAGCTCACCACGAACGGAGGCATAAATCAGCGCTTCCTTCGCTTAGAGGCGTTGCAGATAATCCTGCAACCAGAACAACCCCAAACTGCTTTTGCTGTCGTTGATCTTGCCTTGGCGCACCCAGTCCAGCGCCGTTTCCATTGGTAATTCAAACACTTCCAGAAACTCGCCTTCGTCCAGTTGTCGCCCTTCGTGGCGCAGGCCACGCGCCAAAAAGTAGTGAATCTGCTCGTCGGAATAGCCGATGCAAGCCCAAGAGGACATCAGAAACGTCCAGTCGCTGGCGGTGTAGCCGGTTTCTTCCAGCAACTCGCGCTGCGCGGTGAGCAAAATATCTTCGCCGGGGTCGATTTTGCCGGCGGGGATTTCCAGAAACTCGCGCCCGGCTGGGTAGCGATATTGTCGCTCAAACAACAGGTTACCGTTATCTAGCAGGGCCAACACCGCCACGGCACCGGGGTGGCGCACGTATTCGCGGTGGCTGGTGTTGCCATCCGGCAGTTGCACCGTATCGCGGCGCAGGGTGAGAAAATGCCCCTGGTGCAGGATGTTGCTGTCCAGGCAGTGTTCGGTCAGGTCGTGTGTCATGTTGAGACTCCTTAGTGTCACTGGGGCATGCCCTGCTCCAGCCAGTTAATCAATTCTTCCTGCGCGGCCTTGGCAAACGCCGCACGCGGGTGGTTGACGATAAAGACCACAATCCACTGCCGTTGCTGCGGGTCGCCAACATAACCGGCGATGGATTTCACGCCATTCAGCGAGCCGGTTTTCAGATGGGTACGGCGTGGCACATCGCGCTCCAGAAAGCGTTTTTTCAGCGTGCCATCCAAACCGGGAATCGGCAGCGAGGCTTCCAGTTCGGCGGCAAACGGGCTGCGCGTCGCCAACTCCAGCACATCGGCCAGATGCAGCGCGCTGATGCGCTCACGCCGTGACAGGCCGGAGCCATTTTCCAGCACCAATTCCGGGAAGTTGTAATCATGCAGCGCCAGCCAGGTTTGAATCGCCATGGAACT
>DHYQ01000002.1:44327-45422 GCA_002414205.1 Gallionellaceae bacterium UBA5126
GAGGCGTGGCTGGCAAATAGCGTCGTGCCGCTGCCCACCGTCGCCGTGCGCATCTGCCCGGACAGGGTGCCGCCCAAATCCTGCCAAAGCCGGCGAAACACCGCGTTGAAGTATTCGTTGTGCGACAGCAGGGCCGCATAGCGCACGACTTCGCCGCAACGCGTGGGCAAGGTGCCATTCAGCGTCACTTGCCGCCCCTGTAAACGAAACTGGTAGTCATACAAATGACCGCAGGATAGTTTTTCATTCACTTTCAATTGGTTATCCAGCAGATAGCCATGCAGGGGAGGCTCCAGCCAAGCATTCACCCGCTCACCATTCGGCACCAGATTCAAGCGCACGGCATTGAAATTCAGCAACAGCGCCTTGGGCGTCACGTTGTAAGGACGAGTCGGATCGTTGTCGAACTCGCCGGGGTCCTCCGGCAAGTCGGCAAAATAACTTTGATCCAGCAGCAAATCGCCTTGGATGTCGCGCAGACCGCGTGCGCGCATCTCACGCAACCACAGCCACAAATCCTCCAGCGTGAACTTGGGATTGCCGTAGCCCTTGATCCACAGGTTGCCGTGCAGCACACCGTCGCTCAAGGTGCCGTCGATATAGGCTTCGGTTTTCCAGCGATAGTCCGGCCCCAACAATTCCAGCCCGGCCAAGGTGGTCAGCAGCTTCATGGTCGAAGCTGGGTTCATGGGCTGCTCGCCGTGGTGGTTAATCAGCACCCCGGCATGGTGAGCTTCACGCACCACCACGGCGACATTTTCGGCGGGAATTTTGGCGTGTTTCAGCGCGGTTTGCACCCGTTCGGGGAGTTCTACCGCCAGCAACGGCATGGACAAGCTCAGCAACAGCAAAAAACGAATCATTTTTGTCCCATCTGTTCAACAACCTGCCAGGTTCGGTGTACCAACACTTCCTGCTCACCCTCGTCTAGGATATATGGCGGCATCCAGTACACGGTGTTGGCTATGGGGCGCAGCAGCAACTCTTGTTCGCGCGCCAAGGCGGCACAACGGCGGGCAAAGTCCCGGCGGGCATCAGGCCCTTCAAACGCCCCGATCATGCCGGTGGTGCGCCAATTCTTCACGGCTGGATGCT
>DHYQ01000073.1 GCA_002414205.1 Gallionellaceae bacterium UBA5126
GAACTGGAACGCGATGGCTTGATTACCCGCACGATTTACGCCGAAGTTCCGCCGCGCGTGGAATATGCCCTGAGCGAAAACGGCGAGAGTTTGTTAACGGTGCTGCACGCCATGAAAGCCTGGGGAGAGGCCCAAATGCAGCGCGAACAGGCTAACATGCTGGCGGCCGCATGAGCTGGCACCGCGACCACCCCGACGGGCTGCTGCTGACCCTGCACATCCAGCCCGGCGCGAAAAAAACCGAAGTGGTCGGCCCGCATGGCGACGCCCTGAAAATCAAACTCGCCGCCCCGCCGATTGATGGCCGCGCCAACGACGCCCTGCGCCGCTTCATCGCCGACACCTTTGACGTGCCGCTGCGCAACGTCACCGTCAAGCAAGGCGAACTCTCGCGGCACAAGGTGCTGCTGGTGGAAGAAAGCGAGCATGATGCCTGCACACTCTGGAACAACACACCCTGAGCTGCACCGCAACACATCGCAACGCCAAACTCACCAGCACATCCCCCAAAAACCAACCGCCCCGAACTGCGAGTTAACCTCGCGGTTCGGGGCGGCTGAATTTTGACGGCTACGCGGGATTACTTGATTTCAGACAGCAAGGCCGGTGTGGTCACCAGTTTGCGCACGCCATGGGCGTGATCTTCCTTGAAGGCGTTGCCTTTACACCATTTGGCAATGGTATTGATGTCCAGCTTGGCGCAAGTGGGACGCACGCTCCAGGTGACTTGCAAAGGCGAGCAGGTTTGTTCGCTGTACTTGGGCCCAGTGGTGGAGCCCGCAAATACCACTGGTTTGCCGGTGTTGCTGGGAATGTTTTCGGCTTGGTGGAAACCATTCGCCACCTTGCCGCGATAACCCAGCGTATTGAAATCTAGGGCATTTGGATCGTTAACCAAGGTGAACACTTGCGCTTCAACACGCAGGTCAGGATTCTTCACCTTGTCATCCATGCAAGCACCCAGAGTTGGGCCGGGATAAACCGGTGCGGTGGAGTGCACCCAGTGCACTTCGATGGTGTCGCCGGGTTTCAGGGGGCCGTGTTCGCTAGGACAGACGGGTTCTGCGGTGGGGGCCAGTTCGGCAGCGGTCAGATGCTTGCTCATGCTGCATTGATAACCGCCATGTCCATGTTCATCTTCAATGGCGAAATCGCGCGCCTTATGTTCAGCATTCACATGAAAGTGAATATTGCACAGGTTCATTTGTTTGTAATCGGGCGCAGGGCCAAAATACACCTTGTTTTCACCGTGCTTGCTGTCAATGTCGCGCGGGGTTTGTGGGCCAAAACCGAGACAGGCCGGGCCATCGGCATGCTCCAGACGCATATGATCGTGACCATGTGTTTCCGCATAGGCAGCAGAGGACAGTACGGCAGCGGTCAACACGGCCATCAATTGCTTTTTGAACATATTTTCTCCCTGAGTGTTTTATTGATACTTTTAATAGGCGTTTAAAGCGCGGGCGAGAGTGTAGCAGACCTTATTTACCCATGGCATACACACTATAAATTTTAAGTAATATTTTTTGCCACAATGGCTTACATGAGGATAACGTCGTACTGCTCCTGGGTATAGAGCGTTTCCACCTGTAGCGAAATTGGCTTGCCAATGAAGTCGGATAACAACGCCAGACTTTGCGATTCCTCATCCAGAAACAGGTCAATCACTTGCTGCGCGGCCAGAATGCGGTACTCACGTGCGGTGAACTGACGCGCTTCGCGCAAAATCTCACGCAGAATCTGATAGCACACGGTCTGCGCGGTTTTAACTTCTCCCCGCCCATTGCACGTTGGACACGGCTCACACAGCACATGCGCCAGACTTTCACGGGTGCGCTTACGCGTCATCTCCACCAACCCCAAGGCCGAAAACCCATTCACCGTAATCCGCGTGTGATCGCGTGCCAGCGCCTTCTTGAACTCCGCCAATACGGCCTCGCGGTGCTCCTGATTGTCCATGTCGATGAAGTCACAGATGATGATGCCGCCCAGATTGCGCAAGCGCAGTTGCCGGGCAATCACTTGGGTTGCTTCCAGATTGGTCTTGAAAATGGTGTCATCAAAATTGCGCACCCCGACAAAGCCGCCGGTATTCACATCCACCGTGGTCAAGGCTTCGGTCTGGTCGATAATCAAATAGCCACCGGATTTCAAATCCACGCGCTTGGACAAAGCGCGCTCGATTTCTTCCTCCACATTGTACAAATCGAACAACGGGCGCTCGCCCAGATAGTGCTCCAGTTTCGCCAGCGCACTGGGATGATAGGCCTCGGCGAATTCCGCCATTTTCTGATGCGTGGTACGCGAGTCCACCAACATGCGCGCGGTTTCCTCGGTTACAAAATCCCGCAGCACGCGCAGGCTGATGTTCAGTTCCTGATACAACAATGCGGGCGCACTGGCCGTTTGTGCGGCGGCCTGCACGTTGCGCCACAGCTTGTCCAGATAGGCGATGTCCGCCGCAAAATTCGGCTCGACCGCCGCTTCCGCCAAGGTACGAATGATGTAGCCGCCGCCGTAATTCGCGGGCAGCGCCGCCGCTAATTGCTGGCGCAAGGCTTCACGTTGCGCATCGCTTTCAATGCGTTGCGACACGCCAATGTGTTTTTCCTGCGGCAAAAATACCAGCAAGCGCCCAGCCATACTGACTTGCGTGGACAGGCGCGCGCCTTTGCTGCCAATCGGTTCCTTGATGACCTGCACCAGCAGGGTTTGCCCTTCAAACAGCATTTTTTCAATCGGCTGCAAAGGTTGGCCGGGACTACTCCAGATGTCCGCCACATGCAAAAAAGCCGAACGTTCCAGGCCAATGTCGATAAAGGCCGACTGCATGCCGGGCAGCACCCGCTTCACCTTGCCCAGATAAATGTTGCTGACAATTCCGCGCTGACCGGTGCGCTCAATGTACAAATCTTGCACCACCCCCATTTGCATGACCGCCACGCGCGTTTCCTGCGGTGTGACGTTGATTAAAATTTCTTCGCTCATGGCGCTCCTTGGAACACGGTGGCGCATAACACAACCACCGCATAGACAAATAAAAACGCCCCGCAAGGGGGCGTTGACTGCAAAAACGGTTTAGTCCCAGCTCAATGCGCCGCCGGATTGGTATTCCGTTACACGGGTTTCAAAGAAGTTCTTTTCCTTCTTGATGTCGATCATTTCCGCCATCCAGGGGAAGGGGTTGGTCGCGCCGGGGTACAGCACGTCCAGGCCGATTTGCTGGCAGCGGCGGTTGGCGATGAAACGCAGGTATTCCTTGAACATGCCAGCGTTCAGGCCGAGGATGCCGCGTGGCATGGTGTCTTCGGCGTAGGCGTATTCCAGTTCCACACCCTTTTGCATCAGGCCCCGGATTTCCTCCTTGAATTCGTTGCTCCAAAGATGCGGATTTTCCAGCTTGATCTGGTTGATCACGTCCACGCCAAAATTCAGGTGCATGGATTCATCGCGCAGGATGTACTGGTATTGCTCCGATGCGCCGGTCATCTTGTTTTGCCGCCCCAGCGCCAGAATTTGCACGAAGCCGACGTAGAAGAACAGCCCTTCCATGATGCAAGCGAACACGATTAGGCTGCGCAGCAATTGCTGATCGGCTTCCGGTGTGCCGGTCTTGAAAGCCGGATTGGTCAGGGTGTCGATGAAGGGCAGCAGGAATTCATCCTTGTCGCGGATGCTGGGCACTTCGTGGTACATGTTGAAAATCTCGCCATCATCCAGCCCCAGACTTTCCACAATGTACTGATAAGCGTGGGTATGAATTGCCTCCTCAAAGGCCTGGCGCAACAGGAACTGGCGGCATTCGGGATTGCTGATGTGACGGTAGGTGCCCAACACGATGTTGTTGGCGGCCAGGCTATCGGCAGTGGTAAAAAAGCCCAGATTGCGCTTCACCAGACGACGCTCATCCTCGCTCAATTTGTCGCTCTTCCACAGCGCGAT
>DHYQ01000108.1:0-2459 GCA_002414205.1 Gallionellaceae bacterium UBA5126
CCATTGACCGTTGTCGGCGCAGAAAAATTGCGCCAAGAATTACATGATTTAAAAACCGTACAGCGTCCTTCCGTGATTAACGCGATTTCTGAAGCGCGTGCGCAAGGCGATTTGTCAGAAAACGCCGAATATGAAGCCGCCAAGGAGCGCCAAGCGTTTGTTGAAGGCCGTATCCAGGAATTGGAAGGCAAATTGGGGAGCGCACAAATCATCGACCCGCGTGCGATTGCTGCCGATGGTCGTTGCGTGTTCGCCTCCACCGTGGTGCTGGAAGACGTGGACAGCGGTGAGACGGTGACGTATCAAATTGTTGGCGAAGACGAAGCCGACATCCGCGAAGGCAAAGTGTCCATCAACTCCCCCATCGCCCGTGCCCTGATCGGCAAATACAGCGGCGACATCGCCGAAGTGCAAGCCCCCGGTGGCGTGCGGGAATATGAAGTGGTGGAAGTGCAGTACATCTAAGGGAAGACGTAGGGTGCAATAAGCGCAGCGCATTGCACCAAACCCTTTGCACCAACGCTTTGAGAAAGCGTTTCTTTCCAGAAAATGGTGCAATGCGCTTACGCTTATTGCACCCTACCTGAGGGAGAAATTAACGATTCCCCGCCAGTTGTTTTTTGGTTAGGCGGCGACCGCGTTTGTGTTTGGGGACGGTTTTGATGGCGGGTAGACCCGCATCGGGATCGGGGCGGTAAATCACCAATATCTTGCCGATGATTTGCACCGGTGCGGCATTCAGGCTGGTGCAGATGCTGTCCATCATGGTGGCACGGGCTTCGCGGTCATCGCCCAAGACGCGTACCTTGATGAGCTGGTGGCTGTTCAAGTTGGCATCAATTTCTTTCAGGACGGCTTCGGTCAGACCGGCATTGCCAATCATGACGACGGGATTCAGGGCGTGAGCTTGGCCTTTCAGGGCCAAGCGTTCGGGTATGGTCAGGGTCAACATAACAACTTTCAAAAATCAGGGCACGGATTCTAAACGATGAAGCCTTCCAAAACCAGCAAACAATGGATGCGTGAGCATCTGAATGATCCTTTTGTGCAGCAGGCGCAAAAAGACGGCTATCGTTCGCGGGCCGCTTACAAGTTGTTGGAAATCAACGACAAGGATCAATTACTGAAACCCGGCATGGTGGTGGTCGATCTGGGGGCTACGCCCGGCGGCTGGTCACAGGTGGCCGCACGTATCGTCGGTGAGCGTGGTCGGGTGGTCGGACTGGACTTGTTGCCGCTGGAGCCGTTGCGCGGTGTGGAGTTCATTCAGGGCGATTTCCGCGAGGAAGCCGTGCTGAAGGAGTTGGAAAATTTGCTGCAAGGCCAGCCGGTCGGGCTTGTAATTTCCGACATGGCCCCCAACATCAGCGGCGTTGCCACAGCGGATCAGGCGCGCGCCATGTACTTGGCCGAATTGGCGATGGACTTTGCCCTGGATTGGCTGGAGCCTCAGGGCAGTTTTCTGGTCAAGGTGTTTCAGGGCGCAGGCTTTACCGAGTATCTGGAGTTGATGCGCCAGCACTTTCAGCGTGTGGCGACGCGCAAGCCCAAGGCCTCGCGTGATCGCAGTAGTGAATTGTATTTATTGGCGACAGGGAAGCGAGGCTGACGTGTTGCTGTCGGGACGCCGGGAATACTTGAGTAATCCGGCAATCCATAGTCTAATGCCCGGCCACGGCAGGTGGTGCGTTTAAGGAGTTCATCGTGAATAATTTTAAATCGGTTGCAATCTGGTTGGTCATCGCCTTGGTGCTGATGACGTTGTTCAACAGCCTGACCAACCATCAGCGTCAGGCCGCGCAAGGACAGCTTGACTATTCCGACTTCATGAACGAGGTCAAACAGGGTCATATCACCAAAGTGGTGATTGAAGGCCGCACCCTGCGTGCCACCACGACGGATAACAAGCGTTTGTTGACTTACGCGCCCAGCGATCTGTGGTTGGTGTCCGATTTGCTGAAGAACGGTGTCAAGATTGAAGCCCGTCCCGAAGAAGAGCAATCCTTCCTGATGACCCTGTTTGTCAACTGGTTCCCCATGTTGCTGCTGATTGGCGTATGGGTGTTCTTCATGCGTCAGATGCAGGGCGGCGGCAAGAATGGCGCGTTTTCTTTTGGTAAAAGCAAGGCGCGCTTGTTGGATGAAAACAAGGAACGCGTGACGTTTGCCGACGTGGCCGGTTGCGATGAAGCCAAGGAAGAAGTGGCCGAGTTGGTGGATTTTTTGCGCGATCCTTCCAAATTCCAAAACTTGGGTGGGCGCATTCCGCGTGGCGTGCTGATGGTGGGCAGCCCTGGTACCGGTAAAACCCTGCTGGCGAAAGCGATTGCCGGTGAAGCCAAGGTGCCGTTCTTCTCCATTTCCGGCTCGGACTTTGTGGAAATGTTCGTTGGCGTGGGCGCGGCCCGTGTGCGCGACATGTTTGAGCAAGCCAAAAAACAATCCCCCTGCATCATCTT
>DHYQ01000108.1:2657-2991 GCA_002414205.1 Gallionellaceae bacterium UBA5126
TGCTGCGCCCCGGTCGTTTTGACCGCCAGGTGGTCGTGGGCCTGCCCGACATCCGGGGCCGCGAGCAAATTCTGCTGGTGCACATGCGCAAGATTCCCGCCGCTGCTGACGTGCGCGCCGACATTCTGGCCCGTGGCACACCCGGTTTCTCCGGCGCGGATTTGGCCAATCTGGTCAACGAAGCTGCCTTGTTCGCCGCCCGTGGCAACAAGCGCTATGTGGAAATGGATGACTTCGAGCGCGCCAAAGACAAAATCATGATGGGCGCGGAGCGCCGCACCATGGTCATGCCGGAAGAAGAACGTCGCAACACCGCCTACCACGAAGCCGGTCA
>DHYQ01000108.1:3222-7978 GCA_002414205.1 Gallionellaceae bacterium UBA5126
GCTTCCAACGACTTCGAGCGCGCCACCGCCATGGCCCGCCGCATGGTAACGCAATGGGGCATGTCAGAAACTCTGGGCACCATGGTGTATAGCGACGAAGAAGGCGAAGGCCCGAACTTCGTGCGTAGCATTTCGGAAGCCACCATGCAGCAAGTGGACGCGGAAGTCCGCCGCATCATCGACCAGCAATACAAAGTCGCCCGCGACCTGATTGAGAGCAACCGCGACAAGATGGAAGTCATGGCGCAAGCCCTGTTGGACTGGGAAACCATCGACGCCGACCAGATCAACGACATCATGGACGGCAAGCCACCCCGGCCACCGCGTCCCAGTACCGCGACCGCCGCGCCACCACCGCCGCCACAAGCGCCCAGCGCGCCGGCGACTAGCACTAGCAAGGTGGCAACCTAAGCCGGTTTCCAACCAACACGCAGCCCTCCGGGGCTGCTTTTCTTTATGGAAACACTGATTTCAACCGTTCGCCCTGAGCTTGTCGAAGGGCACTCTGCGCACACTTTGATTGATTTACCCATCCATTCATGGTTCGACAAGCTCACCACGAACGGGGATCAGCTCACCACGACGGTGGCGTCAATCAGTGCTTCCTTTATGGAGTTTGCAATATGAACACTTCAACCACCCGCCCGCTGGTGATGGGCATCGTCAACGTCACCCCGGATTCGTTTTCCGACGGCGGACGCTGTCTGGCCGCAGAGGCGGCGATTGCGCATGCTTGGCAGTTGATTGAAGAAGGCGCGGACTGGCTGGACATTGGCGGCGAATCCACCCGTCCCAACGCAGCGCCAGTGGGTGTACAAGAGGAACTGGATCGGGTGTTGCCGGTGCTGGAGGGCTTGCGCGGCGCGCCGGTGCCGCTGTCGATAGACACCTGGAAAACCGCCGTGATGCGCGCCGCCATTGCCGCCGGGGCCAGTATGGTCAACGACGTGAACGCCTTGCAGGACGACGGTGCACTGGCCTTGCTGGCGCAGCATCCCACGGTGCTGGCCTGCTTGATGCACAAGCAAGGCACGCCGCAAACCATGCAGCAACAACCGCACTACGACGACGTGTTGAGCGAAGTCAGCGACTTTCTGCGCGCCCGCATGGCTGCCGCCCAAGCCGCAGGCATCGCCGCCGAACGCCTCTACCTCGATCCCGGCTTCGGCTTCGGCAAAACGCTGGAACACAACCTGGCCCTGCTGCGCGAACTCCCCTGCCTGGCCCAACTCGGCGCGCCGCTGTTGATCGGCCTGTCGCGCAAATCCATGCTGGGCGCGATTACCGGCCAGCCGGTCGAACACCGCCTCCCCGCCAGCCTCGCCGCCAGCCTCCTCGCCGCCCAACGCGGGGCCGCCATCCTGCGTGTCCACGACGTGCGCGCCACGGTGGATGTGCTGAAAGTGTGGCAGGCGGTGGACGGTGTAGGGTGTCAATAAGCGCAGCGCATTGCACCAAACTCGCTGCGCCGCATTCGCCGCTATAATGCCCCGCCCAACGCAACACTTCTGTGGTGTTGCGTTGGCAGGTAGGGACGGTTAGCGCAGCGTAACCGCCCGAATAGAATCCGATTACGCTACGCTATCGTGCCTACGGCTCTTGGCTTGTCTCAGCATCGCTCAGGACATTTTTCACAGGATACCTGCTGTCTTGCAAAGCCAATTTGCAAAGTTTTCTAATGACTCCGCCCCATTCGGGGCTATCGACCACCATGAGAGTTTCAACTCAGAGTTTTTCCCGTAAATAGTCAGTTCTATATGGCTTCCATCGAACGCCATGGGGCTGGTAGGACAAGCAGGGATAAGTGCCTTGCTTAGTGACTCTAGTTGTTTTCTTGCATCCGCCTGGGGTGGGAATGTTTTCCAGCGTTTGCGTAGTCGACCCGTTTGCACGCTTCCCTCAATGACATATTCATCACCTTGCTCGTTCAATCGCAATGATGTTGTGGGTAATGGTGCTCTGCCCCAAGATGGCGTTATTCGCAATAAAGCGCATGTTTTTCGTTCAGTCATTTGCCACCTACATTTAGATTTAGCTCGTAGGGTGGCTTCGCGTTAGCAAGCCACCTTTTTTATGCCATAAAACGGCGGTTTGCTGCGCGAAACCGCCCTACGGGGCGGGTTGGCGGGTGGTCAGTTTGTCCAGAAAACTTTGCAGTTCCGCTGCCAGCGGGGCGGTGATGTGCACCGGTTCGCCGGTTAAAGGGTGGGGGAAGGCGATGGAATGGGCGTGCAGGAACATGCGCTTCAGGCCTTGTTTCATCAATTCGCGGTTGCGGGCGAAGTCGCCGTATTTGTCGTCTCCGGCGATGGGGTAGCCCAAGTGGGACAGGTGGACGCGAATTTGGTGGGTGCGTCCGGTTTTGAGTTCGGCTTCCAGCAGGGTGTAGTCGCCGTAGCTGCGTTGCAGGTTGAAAATGGTGTGTGAGGCTTGTCCGTCGTCGCGCACCATGACGCGTTTTTCGCCTTGCGGGGTGTCGAATTTGTACAGCGGCAATTTGACGTGCTGGCGGGCGTTTTTCCAGTCGCCCAGCACCAGGGCGAAGTAGCGTTTGTCGCTGTTCCCGGCGCGCATGATTTCATGCAGGGCGGTGAGGGCGGAGCGCTTTTTGGCGATTAGCAACACGCCAGAGGTTTCCCGATCGAGTCGATGTACCAACTCCAGCAGCTTGGCTTGCGGACGGGCGCGGCGCAGTTGCTCGATTACGCCAAAACTCACCCCGCTGCCGCCGTGTACGGCCACCCCCGCCGGTTTGTTGATCGCCAGAAAAGCCTCGTCTTCGTACAGAATGGGAAATTCCACCGCCGGAATGTGCACGGTTGGCTCGGCTTTTTCGGCCACGCGTATCGGCGGGATGCGCAGCACGTCGCCGTTTTGCAGGCGGTAGGTTTGGTCGATGCGCTTTTTGTTGACCCGAACTTCGCCGCGCAAAATGCGGTAAACGTGGCTTTTCGGTACGCCCTTGAGCTGACGGAACAGGTAGTTGTCCACACGTTGCCCGGCGGCGCTTTCGTCGATGGTGAGGAAGGTGACAGAATCTTTGCTTAAATGGTTCATTATGCTTATACTGCGCCGCTTGCGCGAATTGGCGAGTCGATTTTGATTTGCAGGATTGACAGGATTTTTATGGCGACGTGCGCCGCCCAACTTGCCAGCGCAGCCCGGTTAATATCGCTCACCGGAACCAGCAACGATAGTAATTGATTTACGCGCTCAAAGCACCTGAAGATTTTTCGTGATGCGACCCGTGCCGGGTCTGCTCACCGGTCTGAATGACCAGGCACGCGGATAAATATCCCGCCGTGTCCTAGCCAGATTCCCCGAATCAGGATTTTTCGGGAAGCGCGTCCCGGCAGACTTTGCCCGCCCGTAAATATGGGCGCAATCCGGGACGTCTTCCCAGCGGCAGGTTTGCCCATGCCCCGGTGGCATGTTGAAAAAAACGCGGCAAACCGCCCTCGGAGTGGCTCGTTGATTGGCACCCAGTGTCTGTCGCCTGCTTGGTTGTGCCCGTGTTGGAGCGCGGGAGAGAAAAATAAATGAAACGCATGTTATTCAATGCGACCCAGCCAGAAGAGCTGCGCGTCGCCATTGTTGACGGCCAGAAGTTAATCGATTTAGACATCGAAATGGCCGGCAAGGAACAACGCAAAAGCAATATCTACAAGGCCGTTGTCACGCGCATCGAACCCAGTCTGGAAGCCTGCTTCGTCGAATATGGCGGTAGCCGTCACGGTTTTCTGCCTTTCAAGGAAATTTCCCCGCAGTACTACCAACCCAATGCCGGTCATCGCCCCTCCATCCGCGAAGCGCTGAAAGAAGGTCAGGAGTTGCTGGTGCAGGTGGAAAAAGACGAGCGCGGCAACAAGGGCGCGGCGCTGACCACCTACATCAGTTTGGCTGGGCGCTACATCGTGCTGATGCCGAACAATCCCAATGGCGGCGGCGTGTCGCGTCGTATCGAAGGCGACGAACGTACTGAGCTGCGTGAAGTGTTGTCGCACGTGGAAGTGCCCGCTGGCATGAGCATCATCGCCCGCACTGCCGGGATTGGTCGCTCGCAGGAAGAGTTGCAATGGGATTTGAACTATCTGAAGCAACTGTGGGATGCCATCGAAGGTGCAGCCAAGACCGAGAAAGCCCCGTCGCTGATTTATCTGGAAAGCAGTCTGGTGGTGCGCGCCATCCGCGATTACTTCAACCCAGAAATCGGCGAAATCCTGATCGACACGGAAGACATTTACCAGCAAGCGCTGGCCTTTATGAGCACGGTGATGCCGGACAATGTGCATCACATCAAGCGCTACGAAGACGACGTGCCACTGTTCTCGCGCTTCCAGATCGAGCATCAAATCGAATCCGCGCATGCCCGCGAAGTGCGGCTGCCCTCCGGTGGCGCGATTGTGATTGACCACACCGAAGCCCTGACCGCGATTGACATCAACTCCGCCCGCGCCACCAAAGGCTCGGACATCGAAGCCACCGCACTGAATACCAATCTGGAAGCTGCCGAAGAAATCGCCCGCCAGATGCGTCTGCGCGACTTGGGTGGGCTGATCGTGATCGACTTTATCGACATGGAAAGCAGCCGCAACCAGCGCGAGGTGGAAAATCGTTTGCGCGATTCGCTGCGCTACGACCGTGCCCGCGTGCAGATGGCGAAAATTTCGCGTTTCGGTCTGCTGGAACTGTCGCGTCAGCGCCTGCAACCCAGCTTGGGCGAAAGCAACTACATGCCATGCCCGCGTTGCAGCGG
>DHYQ01000108.1:8127-14921 GCA_002414205.1 Gallionellaceae bacterium UBA5126
GCCACGTTCCTGCTGAATGAAAAGCGTGCAGACATTCACCGCATCGAATCGCGTCTCAAGGTCAACATCACCCTGATTCCCAATCCGCATCTGGAAACACCCAACTACAGCATCGTGCGCATCAAGGCTGATGATGTGCAAGGCGAGCTGCGTGCCAGCTACAAACTGGTGGAAAAACCCAGCAACGACAAGCCCGTGGCCAGTGCCGAGCAACAAAAAGCGGCGCGCGCCCAAGCTGCCGTGCAAGGGATTACCCCAGCCCAGCCCGCACCCGCACCCGCGCCAGTGAAGGTCGAGGAAGTTCGCGTGCCTCAACAAGATAAGCCCTCCTTCCTGGGACGCTTCTTTGGTTGGTTCAAATCTTTTGGCGGCGCGGAGGCGCCTGAGGCAAAACCAGTGGCGGCTCCCGCCAAGCCAGTGGCCGAAAGCAAGCGCGAGCCGCGTGAGGGTGGCAAGCGGCGTGAGCGCCCGGAAAACAAGGGTGAGCGTACCGAAAGAGGCGAACAAAAAGCCGACAAGGGCGAACGTCGTGAGCGTAATGAAGCACGCCCTGCCAAGGCCGACAAGGTGGAAAAAACCGATAAGTCCGAAGGGGTGACCAAGTCGGCGAATGCCGAGGTGCGTGAGCCACGTGAAGCCCGTGAGCCACGTCCGCCCAAGCCGCCACGTGAGCCACGTCCACCGCGTGTCAGCGAAGACAAGGCGGGCAGCGACAAACCTTTGCCGGTTGAAAATGATGCGCCGGTCGTGGTGCATGTCGCGCTGGAAAATGTCGCGATCGACGAGGAAGTCGCGCCGCGTGAAGGCGGTCGTCGTCGTGGTCGTCGTGGCGGTCGTCGTGAACGCGAGCGCCGTGAAAACCAGGCCGCAGAACAAGGCACGCTGGAGATGGAGCGCACGGATGCCCCGATCGTGGTGCAAGTCAGTGCGGGTAAACGCGGCCCCAGCGAGTATGTGGCCCTGCCGCAGCGTCTGCGTGATGCCGCTGCACAAGCGGCGGCGCTGAGTGCCAGTGCCCCTGTGGTCGAAGTGGCTCCTGTCGCACAGGTCGAACACGTGGAAGCCTCGGTTGCGGTCGAAACACAGCCGGTCGAAGCGTCGGTGGCCGATGATGGTAGCTTGATTCAGGTCGAAACCGATCCGGCCAAGCTAGTTTCGCCGGAAATGCTGGCGATGGCCGCTCGTCCTGGCGCCTCTCGTCGTCGTGCTCGTCCACGTGAGGTTTACGTGGAGAATGAGCCACTGGTGCAAGTCGAAACCCGTCACTAACGGCGCGAGGAGGTCAGCATGTCAGGTAATCTGTTTATCGTCAGCGCGCCCTCCGGGGCCGGTAAAACCAGTCTGGTACGGGCGCTGCTGGGGATTAATCCGCACATTGATTTATCTATTTCCTACACCACCCGCCAGCCGCGTGCGGGTGAGCATGATGGGCGTGACTATCATTTCGTCGCCCGTTCGGAATTCATGGAAATGGCGGCACGCGGTGACTTTTTGGAAAGTGCTGAGGTGTATGGCAATTTCTACGGCACCTCGCAGACCTGGATCTCCCACACCATGAGTCAGGGGCGTGATGTGTTGCTGGAAATCGACTGGCAAGGTGCGGCGCAAGTGCGTAATTTGTTCCCGCAGGCCATTTCGATTTTCATTTTGCCGCCGTCGCTGGAAGCACTGCATCAGCGTCTGGTCGGGCGTGGCAAGGACAGCGCGGAAATTATCGCCCGTCGTATGGCGGCGGTGCGTGAGGATGTCGCACACGTGGCGGAATTTGACTATGTCATCGTCAATGACAACTTGAATGAAGCGCTGCGCGACCTCAATTCGGTGGTGTTGGCGGCGCGTGCGCGCTGTCAGGGTCAAATGACCCGTCATCAAAATCTTATCAATCAATTGCAGGAGGCTAAATAATCATGGCGCGCATTACGGTAGAAGAATGTCTGCATCAAATCCCCAATCGTTTTGAACTGACCTTGGCAGCGGCCTATCGTGCCCGCCAACTGGCCAACGGCGCATCCCACATGACCGACGAAAATTGCAAGGACAAGCCCACGGTGATTGCCCTGCGCGAAATCAGCGAAGGCAAGGTTGGCAAGGAAATCCTCAATCGCGGTCACGCCTAGGATCCATCATGCCTGAAGCGGCTATTCCCCTCTCCGTTGCCAAGGCCACTCAGCATCTGCTGGACACCGTGGCCAGTTATCTGTTGCCGGAAGATCGGCAGCGAGTGGCTGAAGCCGCCCAGTTTGCCCGTGTGGTGCACGGTGAACAGAAGCGGCAATCCGGGGAGCCGTACATTTTGCATCCGCTGGCGGTGGCACAAATCCTGGCGGACATGAAAATGGACACCAAGGCCATTTTGGCGGGCCTGCTGCATGATGTGATCGAGGATGTCGGGCCGGAACAGCGCGCCATCATCCAGGAAAAATTCGGCGAAAAAGTGGCCATGCTGGTGGAAGCGCTCACCAAAATGGACAAGCTGAATGTGCCGAAAGAACAAGCGCAGGCCGATAACTATCGCAAGATGTTACTGGCCATGTCGGATGATTTGCGGGTGATGGTGGTCAAGCTGGCGGATCGGCTGCACAACGCCAGCACCTTGGCACCGCTACGTGAGGATAAGCGGCGGCGTATTGCCGAAGAAACCCTGCAAATTTATGCGCCGATTGCCTATCGTATGGGCTTGAATGGCATGTTCCATCAGTTGCAGGAGGCCGCTTTTCCGTATGCCTATCCGGCGCAAAGCCAGGAGTTGGCACAGAAACTGCAACAACTGGTTACCAGACGAAAACCGATTCTGGAACGTGTGCGCAGCGAATTGCAAAACACCTTGGCCCGGCATGGCTTGCAAGCGGAATTGCAGGAGCGGCAAAAAACCACCTACAGCATTAATCGCAAAATGCAACTGAAGAACCTCAGTTTTAACGAGGTCAAGGACATCCACGCCTTCCGCATTTTGGTGGAAAAGGAGTCGGATTGTTATCAGGTGCTGTGGCTGGTGCATAAGTTGTATCGCCCGATTCCGGGCCGTTTCAAAGATTACATCGCCATTCCCAAGGACAATGGCTATCAGTCGCTGCACACCATTTTGACCATTCCGCCGTTGCGCCAGGCCAAGCTGCATCCGCAATTCCAGTCGGCAGCCGAACAAACAGAAATTCCAATTGAAATCCAGATTCGCACCCACGAGATGCACTGCATCGCCGAAATGGGGATTGCCTCGCACTGGGCGTACAAAAATGACGGTGGTGGCAGCGATTTACGCGCGCATTTTGATAACTGGCTGAAAGGCCTGCTCGACAATCTCAGCAGTGAGGAAGGGGCGGCGCTCACCACTAATCTGTGCTCCGATCTGCGCTCTGGCTTTGAGTCTGACGTGTATGTGTATACCCCCAAGGGCGATATTCGTGCCATGCGGCGTGGCTCCACGGTACTGGACTTTGCGTACCATCTGCATGAGCGCATCGGTAATCGTTGCGAAGGGGCGCGGGTCGATGGCGAAATGGTGGCGCTGAATACCGAGCTGAAAACCGGTGACCGGGTTGAAATCCTGACCGGCAAAGACGCTTCGCCCAAACCGGAGTGGCTGGATTTTGTTAAATCGCAGCGCTCGCGCACGTTTATCCGGCGCTATCTGAGCAATCAGATGGAGGAGGAAGTGCTGGCGCTGGGCAAAAAGATGGTGGAAGGGGTGTTGAACAGTTGGCAGATCGACCTCAATCAGATTGGCGAGGCGCAATGGCAGGCCTTGCTGGATTTGCTGAAGCTGAAAACGCTGGATGAGTTGTGGCACGAAGTGGGCAAGGGCAAGCGTAGCTATCAAGTGGTCGCCACGCAGTTGGTGCGGCATGTCGATCAGGACAAAACCCTGCTGGATAAACCGATCAGCATTAGCGGTACCGAAGGCTTGGCTATCCGTGATTGTCCGGCCTGCGGCCCCATTATTCCGGGCGATCCGATTATTGGGGAGTTCTCCAAGGATCAGGGCCTGTTGATTCACCGGCATGATTGTCGGGATTTACGCGGTGCCCGTGGACGCACTACCGTGAACCTGAAATGGTCGGAAACCGCACGTGGTAGCTATGACGTGATGTTGCAGGTCTTTACGGATCATCGCCCCGGCATGTTGGCCAAAGTGGCGGGGGCCATCGCACAGTTGGGGATTAACATTGCCAACTTGAATATGGATGAGGAAGGGCGTTTGGCACGGATGACGTTTACGCTAACCTTGATCGGTGGCGCCAGACAACTGGCCGAAGTCAAGGGGGCTATCAGCCCGCTGGAAGGCGTGGTGTCCGTTAAACGTATTTCGACCCGTGATGCCAATCGCATCAATGCCATCAACGCCAACAAAGCCGCACGTCAGGCGGCAGAATTCCCGGACGAAACGTAACGTTGGCGCAACCGCCAAGTGTGGCGGCCGCGCCCACAACCGCTTTTAGGCGGCGGATAAACGCAGCCGCTGCCAAATTTCCATGCTGGGGCCAGCCTGATTCAAGGTGTAGAAATGCAGCCCCGGCGCACCGCCCGCCAGCAGGCGCTCACACAAGCGTGTGACGACATCCAGCCCGAACGCCTGTACCGATTCCACATCATCGCCGTAGCCTTCCAGCGTCTTGCGCAGCCAGCGTGGGATTTCCGCACCGCAGGTGTCGGAGAAGCGCGCCAGTTGCGAGAAACGCATGATGGGCATGATGCCTGGCACGATGGGGATGTCGATGCCCAGCTTCTGGCATTGCTCGACAAAGTGGAAATAGCTGTCGGCATTGTAGAAGTACTGGGTAATGGCGGAATTGGCCCCGGCTTGCACCTTGCGCTGGAAGTTGCGCAAATCGACCTGGGCAGAATCCGCTTGCGGATGTACTTCCGGGTAAGCGGCCACTTCCAGTTGGAAGTGCTCGCCGGTTTCGGCGCGGATGAATTCCACCAGCTCGTTGGCGTAGTGGAAATCGCCCGCCGTGCTGGCCATACCGGACGGCAAATCGCCGCGCAGGGCCACGATGCGCTTAATCCCGGCGTTGCGGTAGGTGTCCAGCAATTGGCGGATGTTGTCCCGCGTCGATCCGATGCAGGATAGATGCGGCGCGGCGGCATGGCCTTCGGCCAAAATTTGCTGCACGGTTTCCAGCGTGCGGTCACGCGTGGAGCCGCCTGCGCCGAAGGTTACCGAGAAAAATTGTGGATTGAGGATCGCCAGTTGTTGCCGGGTGGCGGCCAGTTTGACCATGCCTTCCGGTGTTTGCGGCGGGAAAAATTCAAAACTGAAATGACTCATGATTTCCTCATGAAAAGAGTGGCGATAGCCGACAAAACCCAGGAAAAAATGCTGTACAGCACCGCGCCCTGCAAACCGCTCCAGAAATCTTGCACCACGAAATCACGCAGCAGCGTGCCCACCCACCAAAATAGCAGCCCGTTGACCACCAGAATGAACAGGCCCAAGGTTAGCAGGGTGATGGGAAAGGACAGCAACAGCAACACCGGGCGGATCAGGGTATTCACTAGTCCCAGCGCCAGCGCCGCCAGCAAGGCGGATTGAAAGTCTGTCACATGCACGCCGGGCACGAATTGAGTGACGGCGAGCAAGGCCAGGGCATTCATGGCCCATAGAACCAGCATTTTCATGATTTTTTACGTTTCGGAGTGGGCGCACGCAGCGCGGCTTGCCAGGCAAGGTCGCACCAGTGGGCCATGTCGGCGGGGGATTCTAGGCAGTCTGCCGGGGCAGACCAGTAAGCCATGCTTTGCGGACGGCCCTGACGCAGATAAACAAAGGGGCTACAGCCTTGTGCCTCGAAAGCAGCGCGGTTGCCCTCATCGACTTTCAGATACAACTGATCGTCGGCTATCAGGGCAAACATGCGTGCTTCGCGGTACAGGCCGTAGCCACCAAACATCTTGCGGGCTTCCACAGCATGCCACCCCGCCATGACTTCCAGCACGTAGGCAACAAAGTCGGGGCGGGTGGGCATGTCAGGCTCCTTTTAACAGGGGTGAAAAACGCAACGAGAGGCCATCAGGCAAGGCGGAAACGGACGAAAAAGCGCAGTTTACGAATGGTAAATGAGCATTTTGAGTTCGTTTCCAGCGCCGCATCATGGCCTCGTAGTCGTTTTGCAGCCCTGTTTAGTAGCGGTAGTGACTTGGCTTGTAAGGACCATCCTTCGGCACGCTGATGTAAGCGGCTTGCTGGTCGGTCAGCTCGGTCAACTGGGCGTTCAGGGTGGTCAGTTGCAGACGGGCCACGTGTTCGTCCAGATGCTTGGGCAGGGTGTACACGCCCACGGGGTAGTTTTCGCCACGGGTGAACAGCTCGATTTGCGCCAAGGTTTGGTTGGCAAAGGAGGAGGACATCACGTAGGAAGGATGACCAGTGCCGCAGCCCAAGTTCACCAGACGGCCTTCGGCCAGCAGGATGATGCGCTTGCCGTCAGGGAAAATCACGTGATCCACTTGGGGCTTGATGTTTTCCCAAGTGTATTGCTTCAGACCGGCCACGTCGATTTCGTTGTCGAAGTGACCGATATTGCACACGATGGCGTTGTTCTTCATCTTGGCCATGTGGTCGTGGGTAATCACGTGGAAGTTGCCGGTGGCCGTCACGAAAATGTCAGCGTGTTCGCAGGCGTAGTCCATCGTCACCACGCGGAAACCTTCCATCGCGGCTTGCAGGGCGCAAATCGGGTCGATTTCGGTGATCCACACTTGGGCGGACAGGGCGCGCAGCGCTTGTGCAGAGCCTTTGCCCACGTCGCCATAACCAGCCACCACGGCGATCTTGCCCGCCACCATCACGTCGG
>DHYQ01000108.1:15266-18278 GCA_002414205.1 Gallionellaceae bacterium UBA5126
CAACAGGGTGGCGTCGCCGCCGTCGTCCAGAATCATGTTGGAATAGCCGCCGTCGGTCCATTCAAAAATGCGGTGGGTATAGTCCCAGTATTCATCCAGGGTTTCGCCCTTCACGGCGAACACGGGAACGCCAGTGACCGCGATGGCGGCGGCGGCGTGATCCTGAGTGGAATAGATGTTGCAGGACGCCCAGCGCACTTCTGCGCCCAGCGAAGTCAGGGTTTCGATCAGCATGGCGGTTTGAATCGTCATGTGCAACGAGCCGGAAATGCGTGCGCCCTTCAGCGGTTGGCTGGCAGCAAATTCGTGGCGGATAGCCATCAGGCCGGGCATTTCAGTTTCGGCAATCGCCAATTCCTTGCGGCCCCAGTCGGCCAAGGCCAAGTCGGCGACGATGAAATCGGTAAAACCATTCGCAATAGCGTTCATATTTTTCGCTCCATTCATAAAAAGACAGGTTAATGAATGGGTGCGGTTTATTTTCGAGCCTGACGGAACTCCGTTGCAGCACCCCTCGAAGGCGCCGGATTATACCGAAAAATGCGAAATTTTCATCCCTGAAAACAGCGGGTTATTGCGGGGGCGGCACCGCCACCGTCAGCGGCGTGCCCACCGCGCCAGTGTAGAACACCACTAGTTTCACCGGTGCATCGCCAAGGGCGCGACCGTTGTGGGCGGTGTTGACCACTTCGGCCAGTGGCTCACCGGCTTGCAGGCGTTTCACCCGGCCATCGGCCAAGGTCACTTCGAGTGTGCCGGACAGGATGTAGGCGAAGGAAGAGACCGGGTGCAAATGCCAGCCGGTTTGTTTGCCGGGGGCGATTTCGATCAGCAGGGCGGTTACTTCGGCCTGTCCGGTGGGGTAGGTCAGCGCCGCGCCGTTCCAGCTTTGGCTGGTTTTCAGTAAGGGCGTGACTTGCACGCCGCTGGTGGCATCCAGGGCATGGCTGACGGGGGCGAGTAGCAGGCCACACAGGGCGGTGAGGAAGTGTTTTTTCATGGTGTGGTTGGGTCGGGTTGATGTAAACGATGGGCGAAGTGAGTCGGTTGCCAGTGGGCAATCGCCCAGCCCCACAGCTCGTCCAGATGGGCGAAGTCGGTGGGCGGCGACTGGCGCAGGAAGTCTAGCACTTGCCGCAGTAGCGGCACCGGCGCGGCCTCGCGGATGGGGCGGGCCAGGGTTTGCTTGCTGAGTTTTTCGCCGTCGGCGTTCACTGCCAGCGGCAGGTGCAGATAGCGCGGCGTGGGCAGGTGCAGGCAGCGTTGCAGGTAAAGCTGGCGCGGGGTGGAATCCAGCAAGTCCGCGCCGCGTACCACTTGGTTGATGCCTTGCGCGGCGTCATCCACCACCACCGCCAACTGGTAGGCAAACAGCCCGTCCAGCCGCTTCAGCACAAAATCGCCGACCTCCTGCTGCAAGGCTTGGGCATAGTGACCTTGCGCCCGGTCGTCAAACCCCAGCACCTCGTCCGGCACTTGCAAGCGCCAGGCATGTGGCTGGCGCAAGTCGGGCGGTTGCTGGCGACACTGCCCGTGATACACCCGCTCGCCATGCGCGGCGATGGTTTTGCGGCTACAGGTGCAGGGATAGGCCAGCTCGCGCAGGCGCAGGTCATCCAGCGCCGCTTGGTAATGTGGCAGGCGCTGGCTTTGGTACCACACGCTTTCGTCCCAATGCAGGCCAAAGTGTTCCAGCGTGCGCAAAATGTCATCCGCCGCCCCCGGCACGCAACGCGGCGTGTCCAAATCTTCCATGCGCACCAGCCAAGTGCCGCCGGACTGGCGCGCATCCAGAAAACTGCCCACCGCCGCCACCAGCGAGCCAAAATGTAACGGCCCGGTGGGGGAGGGGGCGAAACGGCCTCGGTAGTTGGATGGAAAAATCATTCAAACGAGTAGCCCGGATGCAGCGTAGCGTAATCCGGGGATTTGATTCAGAACAACTCTGAATTGGGGTTCGTTGTCAATTTGGGCTTGTCACCTTTAAATTTCCAGTACGAAGCTGCGCAGTTTCAGGTGTCCAACACATGACGTCGCTGATTTGCAATGTGACCGAGCGTTGACGGCGGCGTCTTTCGCCGTTTGGCTTATACCACTCGTTAATCAAAAAAATAGGCATTTTGGGAGGGTTTGCTGTTTTTGAAACATTGCTCTCAGTGCCGGAAAAATACACGATCGCCCATTCGGCCATTTCCAAAGCCAATCTATCGGCATTAGACGGAAAGCGTACCTTTCCAATCCACCATTCATTGTCTGCGTGTGCAAACTCTCTGCCTTCATGTTGTTTAATTCTGGAGCCAACTCCTGATTGATCTTCAGAAATACCGCAATACATCAACTTAAGCTTTTTGGGTGTCGCTCCCAGTTTATTTCGACCATAGGACAAATAAAGCCCGTCACCCGTTTGCTTGCAGGCATCTTCAAACGTGTATGGGCCGCTCCAGTCGATAACAATCGACAATGCGTTGGTTGTATTCATACTCCACTCCTAGAAGTTATGTAAAAACAAATTGTTCGGTAACGTCATGACTATGCTGCCACTACTTCTTCGTCAAACTCCAGCACCACCTTGCCCTCGCGGTAATCCACATGCACCTTGCCGCCGTTGGCTAGGCGGCCAAACAGCAGTTCGTCGGCCAGGGCGGCGCGGATCATGTCCTGAATCAGCCGCGCCATGGGGCGGGCACCCATCTTGGGATCGAAACCGTGCTGCGCCAGATGGGCTTTCAGCGCGTCGCTGAAGCTGGCCTCGACTTTCTTCTCGTGCAACTGAGTTTCCAGTTGCATCAGGAATTTGTCCACCACGCGCAGAATCACCGGCTCGTCCAGCGGGGCGAAGGACACGATGGCGTCCAGCCGGTTGCGGAATTCCGGTGTGAACAGGCGCTTGATGTCGGCCATTTCGTCGCCCTTCTGGCTGTTCTGGGTAAAGCCGATGCTGCTCTTGTGCAGCGCGTCGGCTCCGGCGTTGGTGGTCATAATCACCACCACGTTGCGGAAGTCCGCCTTGCG
>DHYQ01000108.1:18499-23192 GCA_002414205.1 Gallionellaceae bacterium UBA5126
TCCATGTATTCCGACATGTCGAAACGATGCAGTGGCATGCCCAAGGTGTAGGCCAGTTGTCGCGCCACTTCGGTTTTGCCGACGCCGGTGGGGCCGGAGAACAAAAAGCTGCCGATGGGTTTTTGCGGATTGCCCAAGCCGCTGCGCGACATTTTGATGGCGCGGGACAGCGCTTCGATGGCCTTGTCCTGGCCAAATACCGTGGCTTTTAAATCCCGCTCCAGATGCTTGAGCGCATTGCGGTCGTCTGCCGACACGCTGCGCGGCGGGATGCGGGCGATTTTGGCGATGATTTCCTCGATTTCGTGCTTGCCGACGGTCTTTTTCTGTTTGGACTTGGGCAGGATGCGCTGTGCGGCTCCGGCTTCGTCCAGTACGTCGATGGCCTTGTCCGGCAGGTGGCGGTCGTTGATGAAACGCGCCGACAATTCGGCGGCACTAGTTAGGGCGGCGGCGCTGTACTTGATGTTGTGGTGCTCTTCCAGGGTGTTTTTCAGCCCGCGCAGGATGGCAATGGTTTGTTCGACGCTGGGTTCGTTAACGTCCACTTTCTGGAACCGACGCGAAAGGGCGTGATCTTTCTCGAAAATGCCGCGATACTCCTGGTAGGTGGTCGCACCGATGCACTTGATTTGGCCGTTGGAGAGCGCCGGTTTCAGCAGGTTGGAGGCGTCCATGGTGCCGCTGGAGGCCGCACCCGCGCCGATAATCATGTGGATTTCGTCGATGAACAAAATGGCATTGGGCTGGGCGGCCAGTTCTTTCAGCACGGCTTTCAGACGCAGCTCAAAATCGCCACGATATTTGGTGCCCGCCAGCAGCGCGCCCATATCCAGCGAGTACACGTGGGCATCCTTCAGCACGTCGGGTACGTTGTCCTCGACGATGCGCCGCGCCAGCCCTTCAGCGATGGCGGTCTTGCCCACGCCCGCTTCGCCCACCAGCAGCGGATTGTTCTTGCGGCGGCGGCACAGGGTTTGAATCACCCGCTCCAATTCCAGTTCGCGCCCGATCAACGCGTCGATCTTGCCACTCAGGGCTTGGGCATTGAGGTCGAGCGTGTAATTTTTCAGCGCACCGTCGGCCACGGCTTCATTGTGGTCACCCTCGGCAGCGGCTGGTTGCGGATTGGCGGGAGCCGCTTCTGCTTCCTTGCTTTCACCGTGGGTAATGAAATTCACCAGGTCGATGCGCCGCACACCTTGCTCGGTCAGGAAGTGCACGGCATGGGCGTCTTTTTCACTGAACAGTGCGACCAGAATGGCGGCACCATCCACTTCCTTGCGCTCAGCACCGCGCTGGGTGGATTGCACATGCAGGATGGCGCGTTGAATCACGCGCTGAAAGCCCATGGTGGGCTGCGTTTCGCGTTCGATGTGGCCGGGCACGACTGGGGTGTGCGTGTCGATAAAGTGGGTTAGCTTGCCGCGCAGTGTCTCGATATCCACTTTGCAGCCGCGCAGCACGCGGGCCGCTGTCACGTTATCCAGCATGGCCAGCAGTAAATGTTCGACGGTGATGAATTCATGCCGTTTCTGGCGGGCGGCGACAAAGGCCAAGTGCAGGCTGACTTCAAGTTCCTGGGCAATCATTCTGTTTCCTCCATATCGCAGCGCAGCGGGTGTTCATGTTGACGGGCATATTCTGTCACTTGGGTGGTTTTTGTTTCGGCCACGTCGCGGGAATATACGCCACACACAGCCGAACCTTCATTGTGAATTTTCAGCATGGTGGTTTGTGCCTGCTCCAAACTCATGCTGAAAAAACGTTGCAGTACCTCCACGACAAATTCCATCGTCGTGTAGTCATCGTTGAATAGAATAACCTTGTACAACCGAGGCGGTTTGGTTTTTTGGCGCTCCAAAATGGGCGTGGTTGTATCCTGAGGCGTAGTGGGCATACAGTGATCCTGAAAGGAGAAACGGAAGGTAGCGCCGTCATATTTGATGATTTTTGAGGCTTTTTCAAGCGCAACGAGTGAAATAATCAAATTATTGCTTGACGAGCTTCAAGCAATCAGCGTAAAAAGCGGGCTGGCGTTTGATTCAAGGTTTCTGCAGTACTGGTTTGCCCTGTGCGGTCTTTGGTTTCAAACAATTTCGCGGAGGAGAAACTTCCGTTTTTTTAGCAAGTAAGGAATAAACACATGGCAACTGGTACAGTGAAATGGTTCAATGATGCAAAGGGTTTTGGTTTCATTACCCCCGATGATGGCAGTGAAGACCTGTTCGCACACTTCTCCGCGATCAACATGAACGGTTTCAAAACCCTGAAGGAAAATGAAAAGGTTTCCTTCGACGTGGTTCAAGGCCCTAAGGGCAAACAGGCTTCCAACATCCAGAAGGCATAAGCTGGATTGTAAGCAAGTCAAAACCCGACGTAAGTCGGGTTTTTTTATGGGTGTGGCTTGGATGAAAAAGCGCCATCAGCGGCTGCTGAATGTTGAGCGAGTGACATCACCTGTGCGTGTGGTGTGGGTGGATCGACTGCGTGGTATGGCCATCTTGTTGATGGTGGGCTACCACTTTTGTTTTGATTTGAATTATGTCGGCTGGATTGCACAGGATTTCAATCATCAGCTTTTTTGGCTGGGGTTGCGGACACTAATCGTTGCGTTATTTCTGGGATTGGTGGGGGTTAGTCTGGTATTGGCGCAGCGGGATGGTGTCCACGACTGGCGCAAGTGTTGGTCGCGTTGGCAGCGCCTGGCGTTGAATGCCGCCTTGGTAAGTTTGGCCAGTTATGCCTTGTTTCCAGAGAGCTTCATCTTTTTTGGTGTGCTGCATTTTATTCTGCTGGTCAGTGTATTGGGTGTGTGGATGTTGCGCTGGACGGCTGCGTTGTTGTCGGGCGGTGGGATAGTCAGCCTGTTGTTGGGCGTGCTGGTGCAAGCACCCTTTTTCGATCAGCCCGCTTGGCAATGGGTGGGCATGATGACCCACAAACCGCTGACGGAGGATTATGTGCCGTTATTGCCGTGGCTGGGGGTTGTGATGGGGGGGATGGCGCTCGCAAAGCACTATCCGCAGTGGTTTTGCGTCACGCCTGTGACGCCGCAGCGCGATATTTTGGGATGGTTGGGGCGACACGGTTTGTGGGTGTACATGGCGCACCAACCAGTGTTGTTAGGGGGATTGTGGTGGGTGTCGGGAGTGCGAGGATGAGACAGGGAGTCGTGTGGTTGCTGGGGGTCTTTGTGGGTTGGCTTGGGTTGAGTGTGCAAGCGGCGACGCTCCCTGTTTGTCATGCCATCTATGATGCTGGAAGTAGCGGGACGCGCTTGTATCTATACACTGCCGAGGGTGATGGCTGGCAGGCGCATGTGGGCCCCAAGGTGGGGGCGCTGGCGGATCCCGTGCGTGCAATGCGTGGCAAGACGTTGGCCGATATGGCCACTGTGACTACGGATATCGTGCAGGCGCTGGCGCAGGTGGTGCAGGATGGGCCCGCAGCGGTGGCGGGTCAGCCGCTCTGGCGCGGATACGATTGGCGCAAGCGCTGCCGCTTGGTCTCAGTGCGTGTTCTGGCCACGGCGGGGATGCGCATGGCGGAGCAGGAAAACGCCGAGCAAAGTCGCGTGCTGTGGCAGATGTTGCGACAAAAATTGCGGCAAGCGCTGCCGTCAAGCGTGGCAGTTCAGGCGCGTACCTTGAGTGGCTATGAGGAGGGCTTGTTTACATGGCTGGCCGTGCAGGCGCAAACCCGACGGGTCGACTTTGGTATCGTGGAAATGGGTGGGGCATCCAGTCAAATAGTCTTTCCCTGTCAAGGTTGCGATCGCACCGATGATGCGGTGCATACCGTGCGCATTGGTGGGCAGTGGCGGCGGATGTATAGCTACTCTTTTCTCGGTCTAGGGCAAGATGAAGCGCCACGTGCGCTGGGGGTGAGCGCAGCGTGCGCTTATGGTGTGGGGGAGCAGCAACCTACTTGGACGCCTGCGGATTGCACCAAGGAAATCCCCTTGCGGACGGAAACTGGCGCACTGCGCGATCCCTACAATTACACGGCGGGGCATCAAGGTGCCGTGCGCAAGGTTCCCGTGGAGCACAGGGATGCGGTAGATTGGGTTTTGACAGGCGCATTCAATTACTTGGATCACGCCGACATTGAGCGTCTTTGCTTAGGCAAGGGGGGTTATTTTGGCGAGGAAAAAGCGGCCTGTTTTCGCCCGGTTTATCTGGAAATGTATTTGCAGGCATTGCAGGTGCCTATTTCATCGCCACGCAGCGATGTTTCCTGGACGCTGGGTGCCCAAGTGTGTCACGCCACCCGCTGTTTGCCGCGTCGCCCCGTGCCTGTCTGTCGCTGGCGGGCACAAGGATGCTTAGACTAGTGCTCGCAAAATGTAAGCCTACTGTATAATCAACAATTCGATTGAACCTTGGGAGTTGCTGTGAAGTTACATAAACATCGTCATTTAGTCTGGATTGCGTCTGTGTTGTCAGCGTCTGTGATGGCGTTGCCCAATTTGACGCCAGAGCAATTGAAAGTGTTGCAGCAACTTCCGCCAGAGCAGCAAGCCGCTTTGATACAGCAGGCGATGGGGAGCGCGTCTTCTCAAGCGGTGGGTGCTTCAGGATCGCAACGCTATAACGCACCCAGCGTAATGCAGCCGCGTATGCCAGAGCGTAGTCGGCTGGAAAAGCGCGGTGTCAATAATCAGCCGAGCTATGTGCAGCAACCTGGCTAT
>DHYQ01000108.1:23434-25638 GCA_002414205.1 Gallionellaceae bacterium UBA5126
GTGCAGCAACCTGGCTATGTGCAACAACCTGGCTATGTGCAACAACCTGGCTCGCCACCGCAATCGGGATATTCCCAGCAAAATGTGGGGGGAGGCTCAGAGAATGTTGGGATTCCCGTTCAATCCAATAGCAATCCTCCAATTTCTGCGTATCCGCAGCCGTCCGCTTTGGTGAATGATGGTCGTCGGGTAAGTGATGCAGATCGTGCGGCGATTGAAAGTCACAATTCTTCGATGACTCAATTGCCGCTAGGGCAAGTCAACTCTGCGCACTTTCCGGATCGGCAGGATACGCAGCGTTCGTTCGAGAATTTTTTGCGTGAATCTGCTCCCATGACGGTGGATACCGGTGACTTGGAGCAGTTTGGTTACGATCTGTTTGCTGGAGAGCCCGGCAGTTTTGACGCGGTGACCGATGTGCCAGTGCCGGCAGAGTACGTCTTGGGGCCCGGTGATCAAATTAAAGTGCAATTGTTTGGCAAGGATAACAAGGATCTCGTGTTAGAGATCAATCGTGAAGGGGTCATTTCCTTTCCTGAAATTGGGCCTATTGCCTTGGCCGGCTTGAGCTTTGCTCAGGCTAAAAGCCTATTGCTGGAAACCGTCGCCAAGAAAATGATTGGCAATACAGCCAGTGTCACGATGGGGCAGTTGCGTTCCATTCGAGTATTTGCCTTGGGTGATGTGTATCGTCCAGGCTCCTATACGGTCAGCGGGTTGGCAACGCTGTCCAACGCCTTGTTTTCGTCGGGCGGCATCAAAAAAATGGGTTCCCTGCGCAATATTCAACTCAAGCGCGCTGGGCAGCCGGTGGTCAATCTGGACTTGTATGATTTCCTGATGCGTGGCGATACCGCCAAGGATAAGCGTTTGTTGCCCGGTGATGTCGTGTTCGTGCCCCCTATTGGTCCAACCATTTCGATCGCGGGTGAGGTGGTGCGTCCTGCGATTTACGAACTCAGAACGGAAAAAACCTTGGCGGAAATTCTGCGGCTGGCCGGTGGCTTAATGCCGAGTGCGTATTTGGATCGTGCCCTGATTCAGCGTTTGGATGGCAAGGGTGAGACGCGCATTATCAACGTCAAGCTAACCGGTAAGGAGTTGCAAACGCCAGTGCAGAATGGTGACGTGATTCGAATTTTTGCAGGCTCGCAATTTGAAACCAATCAAGTTTTGCTGGTTGGTAATGTCAAGCGTCCAGGTACGCATGCTTGGGAAAAAGGGATGCGCTTGTCCGCAGTGCTGAAATCGGCAGATGATTTGTTGCCGGAATCGTTTACTGACTACGGCATTATTGAACGTGAAGCCGGTGATAACCGTGAGCCGATGCTGTTGCGTTTCCGCTTAAGCGATATTTTGGCTGGGGATAAAAGTGCTGGGGTAGATTTGCCGTTGCGCCCGCGCGACAAGGTGTATGTTTTCAAACGTGCCAATTTCCGTGAGCAACCCAAGGTCAGCGTGAGTGGCAGTGTGCAAAGTCCGGGCGTTTATGAGTTCAAGCGTAACATGCATCTGGCGGATTTGGTTTTGGCCGCCGGTGGTTTGCTGCGGGATGCGGATAAAGGCATGGTAGAAGTGTATCGTACTCATCCTCAAACCAAAGAGGTTTCTCTGTTGACGGCGAATCTGGCGCAAGCCATGGGCGGTGATCAGCAGCATGATTTATTGTTGCAGGATCTGGATCGATTGGTGGTGCATTCGGCTTACGAAAAACGTATGCGTGAGCAAGTCACCGTCATGGGTGAAGTGCATCATCCGGCAATCTATGATTTGGGGCGTGGCATGCGGGTGTCGGATTTGGTGCTGGCGAGTGGAAGTGTTACAGAGTCGGCTTATCTCGAACGGGCCGAAATTACCCGCTATACCGTTCGTGATGCGGAACGTCGCGTTTCCGACCATTTTGAGGTTAATTTGGCAGCGGCTTTGAGAGGTGATAAGGACGCTAACGTGTTGCTGCAACCGTATGATGTGTTGACTATTCGTCGTCTGGGGAACTGGCGGGTTGCGGAACAGGTGGAGTTAGTCGGTGAAATTTTGCATCCCGGTATGTACCCCGTTGAGGAAGGTGAGCGTCTGTCTTCGTTATTGGTGCGTGCGGGTGGTTTTACGTCACAGGCATATTTGCCTGCCTTGGTGTTGACGCGTGAGTCTGTGCGTCAGGAGCAGCAGAAACAGATTGAAGAATTGGCCCGCCGCATGGAAAG
>DHYQ01000064.1:0-2785 GCA_002414205.1 Gallionellaceae bacterium UBA5126
AAATTTTCTGCCGCCAATGTTGCAGGATGCGCCCCCCCCAACACAGTGATCAGCACGGCTTGGCCGGATCCAGCACCATCGCCATCGAACCACAGACTCCCGGACATGCCGTCATACACAAATTGCGCATGGTTGGCAGTTGCAACCAGACCATTCACCACGTCATCGACACCCAAGGTGGAATAGGTGCTGGGGGCTGGCGTGGTTGCAATGCCCAAATTGCTGCCGGAAAAACCAGACAACACAGAGGCATTGACCACAATCACGTCTCCATTGGCAGCAGTCAAATCCAACGCCCCAGACATAGCAACGGTGTTGCCAGTTTCACCTGCCACCGTCGCAAAATTGGCCGCACCCGGTCCTCCCCAGCTAGACAACTGTGACAAATCAATAATATCTTTCACCGCTGTGGCTGCGGCGTTGGAAGACACGGTCGCATCCACCGGATTCAGATTCGCACCGAAATAGGTACCAGTCGAACCATCTGCATAGGCCAGCGTGCCAGTGGCAAAAATGCTTTGACCATTCACGGTTTGCGACACGGCTGTTTCTTTGACGGAAATGCTTTGAATTCCCAAATCTGCCATCGACAGCAACTCCCCGGCCTGTGTGATGCCATCACTATTCGCATCACGCCACACTTGCAGCTCAGAGAACATCGTGTCTTGATTATCGACAACACCATCCAGATTGGCATCGAGTGAGCGCAACGCTTCCATAGAGTTACCAAATCCGAAACCATTGAAATGGTCTGCCACCACTTCGGTGCCATTTTCGATTGCCCCGGAATGGTTCAGATCAACCACCAAGATGCCGTCAGTCGCGCCGACCCAGCCGGTGTTTTCCGCAAAGCCATCAGCATTCATGTCAAAGGCAACATTTGCACCCTGCACAAAATCCGCACCGTTGTTGCCAAGGTCAATCACAATTGGATCACCATTGGCCATCTGATACTTCATGTTATCGAATGCCAAATAGTGCCAACTGGCCCCATACGAGTACGAATAGTAGGCGTAATTGTAGTAGTAGCCATAGTAGTAATCGTAGTAGGAGTAGTAGCCGGAATACGAGTACGAATAAGTATTGGAAGGGTCATAAATGTTGGAGGTAATCGTCACATTGTCTACCCAACCCCAGTCTGTGGGCGCTGCATCGGTCACCGACCAGTTATTGACCGCGACGGTCATTTCCCCTACCAGAACGCCATTGTTGTAACCAGAGAGTGTTACCGTACCGGTGCCCCCCATGCCGGCCGCCATGCTGATGCCTTCAAATTTGAAGTCGGCTCCATTGGTGGCAGAAAAACTCGTGCCCGCATGACCGTAATCACTGTAGTATGAATAATTATAATAGCCGGAAGAGTACTGATAGCTGTAGCCCCCATAGGCATATGCGATGTCTCCACCCCCTTGCGCGGCCAATTCGCGGAACCCGTTGTAATACCCGGTCTCTTGACCAGGGAATGTGTAAAGATTACCGCTCCAGTTAAACCCACTGTATGACTGCCCACCGCCAATGTACATGTAATTGTATTCACCCGGAGCAGCATTGAAATCAACCACGCAGGCGCTCGCATCATTGGTGCCGTTGATGGTGATACCGATTTGTTGCGCAGTGCCATCCAGCGAAGTAACCGTGATGGCGTCGGTCAATGTTTCACCAGTATTCAAGGCCTGCACAGCAGCAGCGGGATTGTCCAGGAAATACGTCCACTGACCTGCCGCATTAATGCTCAACGTACCATACTGCCCGGCCAGTCCTGTGGCTGCAACAAAACTGGACTGGCCTGCATCTGCATCGGCAATTGTCAGCGTGCCGCTGTACGAAGTAGCGCTATCCTCGGTGACAGCTCCAGTTGTTTCACCCGCAATAACCGCCACATCATTCACACCAGTCACGGTCACGGTGACATCCTGCGTCGCAGTGGCACCGTGTTCGTCGGCGACAGTCACCGTAAATGTTTCGTGAACCACTTCCCCAGCGCCGAGCGCTTGAGCGGCGGCCCCCAAGTCGTAGCGCCAGAGACCGGTTGCCGAATCAACCGCAAAACTGCCATACAACCCGTCTGCGTTACCACTGTAAGCCAACACCGCACCGTGATCGACATCACCAGCAGTGACCTGACCCCAAGTGATCGGCACATTATCTTCCACCGCGCTACCAACCTGTATGCCACTGGTAATCAGTGGTGCATCGTTGGTGCCGGTAATGGTGATGGTCACGTCTTGAGTGGCGGTTGCCCCCTGTTCATCCGCGACAGTCACCGTAAAGATTTCCGTTCTGGTTTCACCTGCCGCCAAATTCTGCGCCACGTTATTGTTCAGGTTGTACACCCATTGTCCGGTAGACGGATCCACGGCAAAACCACCATAAGCGCCCGTTGCGTTGCCGCTGTAAGTCAGCACAGCACCAGTGTCAACATCATTGGCAATGACCTGTCCGGTCGCAAGCAGCACGCTGTCCTCGATCACGGCGGCGATTTGTGGCGCACTGGTAACTTGTGGGGCATCGTTGGTACCGGTAATGGTTACGGTGACATCCAGATTTGCTGAGCCATCCAGACTCAGTACCTTAAAGGTTTCAGTGACCACCTGACCAGCGGCCAAACCTTGGGTATTCGCTGAGGCATTATCCAAGGTGTATGCCCAGTTGCCACTGGCGTCGATACTGAAGCTGCCGTAATTCCCTGCCTGCAGACCAATTTGAACGCTGGATTGACCATGATCGACATCCGACACCAGAATCTGCCCTGTCGCCACATTGACCGCGCCATCCTCAATCAGGG
>DHYQ01000064.1:2926-5143 GCA_002414205.1 Gallionellaceae bacterium UBA5126
GCCAAGGACTGAACGCCATCCAGTGTGTTCTTCAGCTTGTAACTCCAGCTCCCGTCTTCTTCAATCCCAAAAATGCCATATTTCCCCTTCGCGCCTTCGATTTCCTCGAATTCGATAGCCTTCTGGATAACTTTACCCTTATTCGTGAGAACCCGCGTGGCATCCAGATCGCCCGCCGCCTTCAAGACCAAATCTTCAATCACGGTGCCAACAAAATCACCTGTGATGAGGGTCGATTTTGCGGCTGACAACGAGCCGCTAGTAGTACTGTCTGACATGATAACCTCCCACGAAATAGGAACGACACCCAAAAATAGCTAGATATTTACCTGACAAATTGCGAGGGAATTAAGCGCTCTTTAGATTGGTTTGTCTATGATTTTTTCACTTAAATAACTAGATAATTTCAATCATCAAGACCTGAAACATTGCAAAAAAGAACGGATCGCAAATCCAATCATCGCCAAAGCGAGCAGAAACATGAGGAAAATGAACCGTGCCGACACGGCAAAAGGCATTCAAGCAGAGAGATTGTGCGTTTGGGCAACGCAGGCACCTGCACTAGGCAGTGCGTTTTCAGGGACGTAAAAAGGCTTGCATTGCTGCAAGCCTTTTAATTTGGTGCCGGCTATCGGATTCGAACTGATGACCTACCGCTTACAAGGCGGTTGCTCTACCAACTGAGCTAAGCCGGCGTATTCTTCGCTGTGGTGGGTCGTGGCAGATTCGAACTGCCGACCAACGGATTAAAAGTCCGCTGCTCTACCGACTGAGCTAACGACCCGCGCAAAGAAAGTGCGCATTATACGAATTCGCGCCCGGCTGTCAACGTCCGACACGCAAAAATCACGCCAAATCAAGCAGCTTGCATCCGCCCGGCACAACGGATGTGGCGGGCAAAAATCGCGCCAACGTGCAAATCCGGGCAAAAAATCCGGGGCTTTCTGCTAAAGTACGCGCCATGAATTTGTCCAGCTCCCAGCTCTATTTCCGCCTGCTCACCTACGTCAAACCCTATTGGCGTGTTTTTGCCGCTTCTATTCTGGGTACCGTGATTGTCGCCGCCACCGAACCACTGGTGCCCGCGCTGATGAAACCCATGCTGGACGGCACTTTCGTCCACAAAGATCAAAGCATGATGAAGCTGGTGCCGTTTTACATCTTGCTGATTTTTGCCGTGCGCGGCGTAGCAACATTCGTCAGCAGCTATGCCATCAACTGGGTCGGCAACAAACTGGTGATGGATTTACGCAACGAGATGTTCCGCAAACTGTTGACCCTGCCGACGCGCTTTTACGACGACAGCACCACCGGCATTCTGATTTCCAAATTGACCTATGACGTGACGCAAGTGACGACCGCCGCGACCACCGTGGTGACGATTTCGGTGCGCGATACGATCGTGCTGATCGGTCTGCTGGGCTGGCTGTTTTACCTCAACTGGAAACTGACCCTGCTCACCCTGCTGATGGCTCCGGTGATTGCCTACATCATCCGCACGATTAGTCGCAAGATGCGCGCCAGTAGCCGCGATTCGCAGCAGTCCATGGGCGATATGACCCAAGTCATCGAGGAAAGCATTGCCGCGCACAAGGTCGTGAAGCTGTTCGGCGGGCAGGCGTATGAATCGCAGCGCTTTCACGACCAAGCCAACTGGGTACGGCGGCATGCCATGAAGCAGGCAGCGGCGGCGGCGGCCAACGTGCCCATTGTGCAGATGGTGGCCGCGCTGGCGCTGGCGCTGGTGGTGTATCTGGTCACGCTGCAATCCCGCGCCGACGAGGTGACGGTGGGCGGTTTCGTGTCTTTCATCATGGCCATGCTGATGCTGACTGCGCCACTGAAGCGCTTGACTGGCGTGAGCGAATACCTGCAACGCGGGCTGGCGGCGGCAGAGAGCGTGTTCACCTTGCTGGACACCGCCAGCGAAGCCGACCCGGGGAAAACGACGATTGGGCGGGCACGGGGCGAGTTGGCCTTCAACGCGGTGTCTTTCGGCTACGGCGGCCATGAGCGCTTGGCCTTGCAGGACATCAACCTGTCGATTCGTGCCGGGGAAAATGTAGCGCTGGTGGGCGCCTCCGGCAGCGGCAAAACCACGCTGGCCAATCTGGTGCCGCGCTTCTACATCCCCACGGCGGGGCAGATTTTGCTGGACGGCATGGACTTGTCCGAGCTGACCTTGGCCAGCCTGCGCGCCAACATCGCGCTGGTCAG
>DHYQ01000006.1 GCA_002414205.1 Gallionellaceae bacterium UBA5126
CGCACCGAAGTATGCCGGCAAGGACTATGTGAACCCCGGCTCGCTGATTCTTTCCGCCGAAATGATGCTGCGCCACATGGGCTGGCTGGAAGCGGCAGATTTGATCGTCAAGGGCATGGAAGGTGCGATTACCGCCAAGACGGTGACGTATGACTTCGCCCGCCTGATGCCCGACGCGCAGCAAGTGTCCTGCTCGGCCTTTGGCGAAGCGGTGATTGCGTACATGTAAGCCAAAGGTCTGTGCGGTGATGCCGTCCTGAGGTTCTCATGGCCTCACCAACAAAAAAGCCATCCAATCCTGGATGGCTTTTTGTTATTCAGCGTCTACTTCAAGCGCCATTAGAGGTACCGATGCTTTGTTGGGTATCGCGGATTTTTTCCAGCTTGCGCACATAGCCATCCATCAGGTGATCCTGAATGCCATCAAAAATGCGGAACTTTTTCAGATCATGCCAATGGGCACGCAGCATGTCCTTGAAGCGCTGCCATTTGTTCACGGTGCGGATGTTGCCGTAAAAATTGATGTAGCACAGTTGGCCGTGATGTTTGTATTGCGCCACGCTGGGCGGCACATGCGGAATCACGTCGTTGCAGTTGACGAAGCGCCAGTGTGGGGTTTTGAAGGCTTCCACATAGCTGCGGTTGCCCAAGCGCGGCGAACCAAACGTGAACAGCTTCAAATTCGGATAGTTGGCAAACTCTAGTTCTTGCGTCAAATAGGTCGCCATGGCACCGCCCAGGCTATGTCCGGTGATGTAGAAATCCTTACCCTTATTGGCTTGTGCCCAGGCGGCCACCTCATCGTGCAATTTTCGCGCCTCCTTGCGGAAACCTTCGTGCACCCAGCCGGGGCCATTGCGTTTGGGGATGGAATTTAAATCGGCCAGCAAGTCGTTCAACTGCTTAGGCTCAGTGCCACGACAGGTGAACACAACTTCATGCTCACTGGCGGCCATGTGCCCCTGCGCCCCGGCAATGTCCAGAAACTTGTACTGGGTAAAGCCCAGCTCGTTAAACAACGCCTTGTTGTCGTTTTCATACGCCGCCCGGGCCAGATTGGCCATCAAGGCGGCGGTTTCTTCCAGTGTCTTGTCCTTGATCATCTTATTCTCCCTGTGTTTTTCTCATCCGCCTCGCGGCGGCTCCTAAACATGACCAATGTGCCGACTCGCCAGAATAGAGGGTTCCTAAATATGGTAGGCCGTACTGGTCATTACTTTGCCGCAGATTTTCATCACAGTGGGAACCGGCTGCGGCAACGGGACCCCACCCATTTCAATCGCCATGTCGGAATGCCCGACTTCATCCACATACATCTGCTGCACGATGGCGCGGCTCTTGTCGTCCTGCGCGGGCAACTTGGCCAGATGGTTTTGCAAATGCGCGCCGACTTGTTGCTCGGTTTCTGACAGAAAGCCCAGATTCCATTTGTCGCCCAGCACGCCCGCCACGGCACCCAAGGTCAGTGAAGCGGTATAGAGCACCGGATTCAGCACGCTAAGATGGCCGCCCAACTCGTGCACCCGGCGGGCCGTCCAAGCCAGATGCTCGGTTTCCTCCTGCGCGGCTTGTTGCAAGCGTTGTTGCACGGCGGGGTCGCGGGCGGTCAGCGCCTGACCCTGATACAGCGCCTGGGCGCAGATTTCGCCGCTGTGATTGACGCGCATCAAGCCCACGACATGGCGCTTTTCCGTGTCACTGAGGCTGGCGTCCGGCAACTTGTCGTCCGGGTAGGGCCGCACGGTGTGCGCCTCGCTCAACAAGGTGCGCAACCCCTTGTCGAATTCCACAATCAAGCGATCCAGATTGAACATGCTGACCTCCGTGTCGAAAAATTAAGCAAAAACCTGTGCCAACGCCTCGCCCGGCACCGGGGCGCGCATAAACGCTTCGCCCACCAAAAAGGCGTGCACCCCGTTGCCACGCATCAGCGCTACGTCGTCGCGGGTCAAAATGCCGCTTTCGGTGACGAGCAAACGCTCGGCGGGAATGCGCGCCTGCAAGTCTAGCGTGGTTTGCAGGCTGACCTCGAAAGTGCGCAGATTGCGGTTATTGACGCCAATCAGCGGGGTAGTCAGTTGCAGCGCGGCGTCCAGCTCCTCGCCGTTGTGCACTTCCACCAGCACCGCCATGCCCAGCGTGTGCGCCAGCGCCTCGAATTCCTGCATCTGCCCCAGCGACAGCGCCGCCGCAATCAGCAAAATCGCATCCGCGCCCATGGCCCGCGCCTGATAGATTTGATAGGTATCGACCATGAAATCCTTGCGCAACACCGGCAAGTCACACGCCGCCCGCGCTTGTTGCAAATAGGCCGGGCTGCCCTGAAAAAATGGCTCATCGGTCAGCACCGACAAACAGGCCGCGCCATGTTGCGCGTAGCTGGCAGCGATTTCGGCGGGTTGAAAATCGGCGCGTATCACGCCCTTGCTGGGGCTGGCCTTTTTGATTTCGGCGATGACGGCGGGTTGTCCGGCGGCGACCTTGGCGCGCAAGGCCCCGGCAAAATCCCGTGCGGGCGATTGCGCGGCGGCCGCCGCCTGCACGGCTGCCAGTGATTGTTGTGCACGGGCGGCGGCGACTTCCTGTGCCTTCACCGCCAAGATTTTCTGCAAAATGTCTGACATGGGTTTTCCTGAAGTTTGAATCTGTTTGCTACTTGGCAACCGTAGGGTGGATAAGCGCAGCGCATCCACCTTTCTTTTTTTCATCTGGTGGCTGCGCGTTGCTTATCCACCCTACACCCCATTCGGGGTCAATAAACACGGGCGGCATTCTAGCCGAAACCCGTGTCGAGACGCCAAAAAAACCGCTAGGCCAGCGGCCAGCGCAGTTCCACCCGCAAGCCGCCGCCGGGATTGTCCAGCAGGCGCAATTCGCCGCCGTGCAACTGCGCCACCCGCGCCACGATTGCCAACCCCAGGCCGGAGCCACTACGGCTACGCGCTTCGTCCAAGCGGGCGAAGGGGCGCATGGCCAGGGCGCGCTGCTCCACCGGAATGCCCGGCCCACGATCGCAGACGCTGAGGCACACCTGCCCCTCTTCCGCCGTCAGCCCCAGCGTCACCGCACCGCCGCCGTATTTGAAGGCATTGTCCAGCAAATTCGCCACGGCGCGTTTCAGCAGCAACGGGCGCACTGGTTGCGGCGGTAAGTCAGCCAGTTGCCAGTCCCACAGCGCCGCTTGTGCCAGATAGGGCTGCGCCGCCTCGTGCAGCAAAGCCGCCAAGTCGGTCGGCTGCGCGGCCTCGCTGGCATCCAGTCGGGCGTAGTCGAGGAACTGCTGAATCACCGCGTCCATTTGTGTCACGTCCTCAATCAGCCCATCGCGCAATTGCTCGTCCGGGCTAAGCTCCGCCGCCAGCCGCACCCGCGCTAATGGCGTGCGCAAATCGTGTGAAATGCCCGCCAGCACCAACGCGCGCTCGCGCGCATGCGCGGCCAGATCGGTAGACATCTGGTTGAAGGCCCGCGACACCGCCGCCAGCTCTTCGGCACCTTGTTCCGGCAAGGGCGGTGGTGTACGCCCGGCACCGAGCAAGCGTGCTGCCCAAGCGACTCGCCGCAAAGGCAAGGTGACTTGCCGGGCGATGAAATAAGCTCCCAGCAGGGAAAACAGGCTGATAATGCCCGCCCAAAGCAATAACAATCGGGAGGGGTGATCGACGAATCGTTCGCGCGGCACCGCCAGCCAGAACTCTTCGTGCGCAATCCAGAAACTCACCCACACGCCGGGCACGCCGTTACGTGCGCTGGCGAAACGTGTGCGCTGCCCCAGCTTGCTGCGTACCAACTCGCTCATCAGGCGCAATTCCGGTGGGTGATTGGGGAGCGGCACGAGGTCTTCGCGCCCATCCGAGAGCTGCACCTGCATGCCCTCGGCCACGGCCAGTTCCGCCAGCAGCGCGTAGCGCCACTCCGGTGCCGCCGCCAACAGTGCCGCACGCGTCATGTTGACCGTTGACACCACCAATTGTGCCAATTGCTGTGCACGCGGGGCTTCCTGAGCGTGGCGAAAGGCAATCAGCGTGACGATCAACGCCGTCAATAACAGCGCGGCAATAAATAAAAAAATCCGTGCCAACAGGCTGTTACGCATCTTTCACCATCCCATCCGGCACAAACACATAGCCATGCCCCCACACCGTTTGAATGAAACGCGGCTTGGCCGGATTGACCTCAATTAGCTTGCGCAGGCGCGAAATCTGCACGTCGATGGAGCGGTCAAACACCTCGTGCTCGCGCCCGTGAGCTTGCTCGGCCAGTTGGTCACGCGACAGCGGCTGGCGCGGATGCGTCACCAGCACCTGCAACAAGGCAAACTCGCCGGTGGTCAGTGCCACCTCCTCGCCGCCCCGGCGCAGGCTGCGGCTGGACAACGCCAGCACGCAATCGCCAAACACCACCGATTTGTCCGGCAGCGCCGCCCGGCTGGCCGGTTGTGCGCCCTTGCGCCGCAGCACGGCATGGATGCGCGCCACCAGCTCACGCGGGTTAAACGGCTTGGGCACATAATCGTCCGCGCCCATTTCCAGCCCAACGATGCGGTCGATGTCATCGCCCTTGGCGGTCAGCAAAATCACCGCCACCTCGTCACCGCTGCCGCGCAGACGGCGCAGGATGCTTAAGCCATCCTCGCCCGGCAGCATCAAATCCAGCACCAGCAAATGAAAATGCCCGCCGCGCAACGCCGCATCCATGGCCTTGGCATCTTCCACCGCCTTGACGCTAAAACCCTGCTCGGCCAAATAGCACAGCAGCAACTCGCGCAGCCGCACGTCATCATCCACAATCAAAATCCGGTAAGCCGTCATATTCCCGTCCCAAAAATCACAGGGCGGCATGATAGCGCCTTGCAGCCCCCGCCGCGAATGCGATAATGCGCGCCGTTTTTTGCCGTGCTCAACCTGCACCCTTATTGCTCACATCCCCTCCCCCTTGCAGGGGGAGGGCCAGGGTGGGGGTAGAAACGTTGCTTGCCATGCGACCATTCAACCCCCATCCCCACCTTCCCCCTGCCAGGGGGAAGGAGTAGGTTGGTACCTTCATTACAATTAGGTTTCCCATGCCCTCCCGCAATTATTACTGGCGCATCGCCGGGTTTTATTTTTTCTACTATGCCTTTATCGGCATGTTCGCGCCGTATTGGAGTTTGTATCTGAAATCCATCGGCTTCAATCCCATCGACATCGCCCTGCTGATGGCGGTACAGCCGGTGATGCGCATGGTCGCGCCCAATTTGTGGGGCTGGCTGGCCGACCACACGGGCAAGCGGCTGGTCGTCATTCGTCTGGCGGCCACGCTCAGCCTGTTGTTCTACATCGGGGTGTTTTTCCGCCAGGATTTCTGGGGCATGCTGGTGGTGCTGGCGCTGATGAGTTTTTTCTGGAGCGCTTCCATGCCGCTGGTGGAGGCCACCACCTTCAGCTACCTCGGCAAGCAAAGCGCCAACTATGGCCGTCTGCGCTCCTGGGGCTCGCTGGGTTTCATTCTGTCGGTGCAGGGGCTGGGCTACGCGCTGGATTTCGTGGCGATTGGCTGGCTGCTGTGGGCCGGGCTGGTATGCGAATTGGGCATTTGGCTATTCGCCTGGCAAATCCCCAACACCCAAACCACCCCGCACCCCACCGACCAGCACTCGATTCTGCACATCTTCACCCAACGCCGCGTGCTGGCCCTGTTCGGCGCGTGCTTCGCCATGTCGGTGGCGCACGGCCCCTATTACACCTTCTACTCGATTTATCTGGTGGAACACGGCTACAGCAAAGGCGCAGTCGGCAGCCTGTGGGCGCTGGGGGTGATTTGCGAAATCGGCGTGTTTTTCGTTATGCCCTGGCTGACCCGGCGCTACGGCTTTGGCCGCATCCTGCGCTTCAGCTTCGCCTGCGCCGTGCTGCGCTTTGTGCTCATCGGCTGGGCGGTGGACTGGCTGGTGTTGCTGCTCATCGCGCAAATCCTGCACGCCGCCACCTTCGGCGCTTACCACGCCTCCTCGGTCGGCCTGATCCACGAATTTTTCAAAGGCAAACACCAATCACGCGGCCAAGCCCTGTTCGGCAGCCTCACCTACGGCGCAGGCGGCATGCTCGGCGGCCTGCTAAGCGGTCCCCTGTGGCAACACGCCGGAGCCAGCGTGTTGTACTCATGCAGCGCAGGGGTGGCGTTGGTGGGGTGGATGTTGGTGCGGCGGGTGAAAAATGAGGAAGTCGGATGAAGCGGAGGTAGGGTGGATTCGCCGCAGGCAATCCACCATGTATTGCCCAAAGCTGGCGAGTGTCTCAAATGAAAATGGTGGATTGCTGCGTGAATCTGGCCTTTATGCACTTGTCACGTATCGGACTTTCTACGATTGCATTCACGGCACAGCATCTGCCCGTTACCCAATTCTGTTTTACCGCCTTGTGACCACGGCGTAATGTGGTCGGCCTCCATCTGAGCAATCTCGAAATGCGTTTTGCAGGCCGGGCAAATGCCTTTTTGGCGCTCGTACAGCGTGCGTTTTTGGCTATCGGTGAAAGCGCGAATGCTCAGGTGCTTTTCGTTTCCCGTCAGCAGGTATTCGTACACGCCTTTTTTCTTGGTCACTTCGTCATCCGCCATCAGCCGTGCTACATCTGCCTCCAACGTCGCCGGGTCGAGGTTGTCCTCCTTGTGCGCGTTGTACAACGCGCCCCACGCAATGCCTTTCATCTCGCTGCGATATTTGGGAAACGTGGCCTTGACCCAATTCACCACGGTCTGAAAATATAGCCACAGTGGATTGGCGTTTTTGTCATGCTGGTGCTGCGCCATGTAACCCTCGATGTTGCCCGCATTGATCCAGGCAATCGCGGTTTCCAGATAGTCTTGCCGAATCGGTGAACCCGTCATGTACTTATCGGCAAGCTGCCAGGCGGCGCACTGCGTTTTGGAAAAATAGCGTTTGGCATCGGCTGTCCAGGAACCCGCATAAACGGCGTTGCGCAATTCCTGCTCGGTCAGTTTTTCCCCGGCGATGTTGATGGTGCGAAACCAGTCCAGTTTCTCGCTGTCCGTGCCTTGGCATTGATATACCGTCAGCTTGTAATTGAGGATGCGGTCTTTTTCGTCCTGCTGGAGATTGTGGAAATAACGATTTTTGTAGGAAAAAACACCATCGACATACTGGCAGATTGAAAGCGTGCGCTGCTGACCGTCGATCATCTCAAAGCCGTCCGTTGTCACCGCCCAATACATCGTGTTCAGCGGAAAGCCACGGGTGATGGTGTCGATCACCGCCTCGCGCTGCTTGTCGTTATAGACAAACTCACGCTGATAGGGCGGACGGATGTTGAGGCGGCCAGCAAAGCCGACAACACCGGCCTCTTGGTTGTCTTGGTAGCGTTCGGTCAACGCCCTGACCGTGATATTTTTCAGCTCAATGTCCATTATGCCTCCGAGGTGACGAGTTTGCGGTTGCGGATAAAAAGACGCTTATAAACGCGCACTCCGTTGATGGCGGCTTGAGCAACGCCGCTTTCAGGTTTCCACAGTCCAGACGAAAAGCCCGTTCCCTCACTTTCTGTTGCGCCGATTATCTCGAATTGCTCAGGGTTGTATTTGGTCAGGAAAGTAATCGGCACGCCCATTGCACCGTCGTAATCCGCCGGAATGTCCTGCGTCCGTGAGACTTCAATGGCCGCGTAATTGTCATAGCGCGGATACGCCGCCTCGTTGCCGTGGTAACGCTGCACCAGAATCATTTCCTCGTGGCGCAAGCTGTGGTCGAGATTCGTGTACCAGACCACGCCCGATACGCGAATCATGCCCTCGCGGTGATCGGCATCCGACGCGGTATCTTCGTAGTGCGGCGCGATAAAGTGCGCCATGTTGCGCTTGAAGCCATAGCCCAGCCACATCCGGTTTTCCTTGATGAGCGGAAACACCTCTTTGTAGGTAATTGCGTTCTGGTGGCCGATGATGAGGAATTTTTTGCCGGAACCCGCCAGTTGTGCCACATATTCGCTAAACAGGGAAAACGGCGGGTTGGTGACCACAATATCGGCTGTTTTGAGAATTTCAATGCACTCCTGACTGCGAAAGTCTCCGTCCCCTTCGAGTGGCGTAACGCCAATATCGTCTGGTGTTGGTAGGCTATTGGATGCGCCGCCGCTGTATTCCAGTTTAATGGCTTGCTCGGCATCATTTTGGCTGAACAAATCCATGTGTTGGCTCTTGTAACAGGTGGTGATGAGCTTTTTCAGCCCCAGAAATTCAAAGTTTTTGGTGAAATACTCGAAGAACGCGCTGACGTAAGGATCGTCGCAGTTGCAATACACCACTTTGTCCTTGAAGTGACTGCGGTAATGCCGCATCTCCCGTTCAATATCGACAATTTGGGTATAGAACTCGTCCTTCTTGTTGCGCTTCGCTGTATGCAAGCTGCTATTTTCGTTTGCCATTGATGCTTTGCTATCCCGTTATTTATCGCGCCGGATTATCGCATGAGTTTTTTGCGCAAAACAAACTGATGCGCGACGTGAGAAATGGTGGGTTGCTACGCGAACCCACCCTACCTTTACCCTCATCACCTCAAAGGAACCCCATGCACCTCGGCATAGACCTCGGCGGGACGAAAATTGAAATCATTGCGCTGGGCGATGACGGCGCGGAATTGTTGCGGCGGCGGGTGGCGACGCCGCAGGGGGATTATGCCGGGACGTTGGCGGCGATGGCCGGGTTGGTGCGGGCGGCGGAGGCGGAGTTGGGCGGCACGGGCACCGTGGGGATCGGCACGCCGGGGGCGTTGTCGCGGGTGACGGGGCGGCTGAAAAATTCCAATTCGCTGGTGTTGAACGGCCAGCCGCTGTTGGAGGATTTGCAGGATTGGTTGCAGCGCCCGCTGCGCATCGCCAACGACGCGAATTGTTTTGCCTTGTCCGAGGCCACCGATGGCGCGGCGGCGGGGGCGGAGGTGGTGTTCGGGGCCATCCTCGGCACCGGGGTGGGCGCGGGCGTGGTGGTGGCCGGACGGGCGCTGACCGGGCCGAATGGCATCGCCGGGGAGTGGGGACATAACCCGCTGCCCTGGCCGACGGCGGCGGAATTGCCCGGCGCGGCTTGTTATTGTGGCCGTCACGGCTGTCTGGAAACCTGGCTGTCCGGGCCGGGGTTGCGCCAGCAGCATGCGCTGGCGACCGGCGAGGATGTGCCGCCGCCGCAACTGGTGACGCGGGCAGCGGCGGGCGATGCGGCCTGTGAGCGCAGTTTGCAGGACTACGAGCAGCGGCTGGCACGCGGGCTGGCACATGTCATCAACCTGCTCGACCCGGAGGTCATCGTGCTGGGCGGCGGGCTGTCCAATCTCGATAGGTTGTACGTCAACGTGCCGAAACTGTGGGGGCAGTGGGTGTTTTCCGACCGGGTGGATACGCGGCTGGTGCGCAACCGCTACGGCGATTCCAGCGGCGTGCGCGGCGCGGCCTGGTTGGGGAAAGGCTGATTGCCGCCCGCATGACGCTCAGAACCTGTTCAAAGTCTGTTGCGAGAGGCCGTCAGCGGGGTGAAGACGCAGCGCAGAAACCGCAGTTTACGAGTGGTAAATGAGGATTTCGAGCAGCGCATTCGCCCCGATCACGGCCTCGCAGTAAGACGTTGAACAGGTTCTCAGCAGCGTGGATTGTGGGCAGGTACTGGCGCGCCCTGTAATTGATGCACGCAATCCAGCGCGGCGAGTTTGTAGCATTCGGCCAGGGTGGGGTAGTTGAAGACGTTGCGCACCAGGTCGTGCACGTTGCCGCCGAGGTTCATCACCAGTTGGCCGATGTGAATCAGCTCGCTGGCTTGTTCGCCGACGATGTGCACACCCAATAGTTTTTCGCTGTCGCGGGCGATGATGAGTTTCAGCAAGCCCTGACGGTCGCCGATGATTTGGCCGCGTGCGCTGTCCTTGAACTGGGCGCGTCCGATCACATACGGCAGGCCGGATTGCTGCACTTCCTTTTCGGTTTGGCCGACCCAGGAAATTTCCGGGATGGTATAGACCGCCATGGGCAGGTTTTCGGCGGTGACGTGTTCTTCGCCGCCCAAGGCGTGCAGCACGGCGGCGCGGCCTTGCTCCATGCCGGTGGAAGCCAGCGCCGGGCGGCCAATCAAATCGCCCACAGCGAAGATGTGCGGCACGTTGCTTTGATAATGCTCATTGACTTCAATCCAGCCTTGCTGACTGTGTACCCCGGCGTTTTCCAGTTGCAGCCCTTCAGTATTCGGCTCGCGCCCTTGTGCATACAACACGGCGTCGGCATGCAGGGTGACGCCGTTGCTCAACCGGGTGTGTGTGCCGTCGCTGTCTAACTGGATGCTTTGCACTTTTTGCAGCATGTGAAATTCCACGCCCATGTCGAGAAAGCTGTCCGTCAGCACATCCACCACGTCCGGGCAAAGGTAGGTCAGCAACTGGGCATGGCTATCGACGATGGAGACTTGCACGCCCAACGCAGCAAAAATCGACACGAATTCGCAGGCAATCACCCCGCCGCCGACCACTACCAGACTTTCCGGCAGGTGGCGCAGGTTGAGGATGGAGGTGGAATCCAGCACGCTGCGCTTGTCAAAGGGGATGCTGGCCGGGCGACGCGGGCGCGAGCCGCTGGCCAGCACGATGACGGCGGCGCTGAGATGGCGAACCTGGCCGTTGCTGTCGCGTACCGCCAGGGTGTGGGCATCGACAAACGACGCTTCGCCGGGAATCAGCGCCACGCCGGAGCGCAGCAGACGTTGCATGATGACGGATTCTTGCTGGGCAATCACCAGCTCCTTGCGCCGCAGCGCATCGGCCAGCAAGCCGCGCCGGGTGCGCAAATCCAGGGCGATGCGCTGGCGCATGCCGCCGCCGTGCGACAGGCGGTAAGCCAGTTCGCGCATGGCTTTGCTGGGGATGGTGCCGGTTTGCAGCCCCGCGCCACCGATTTTCGGCTTGCGTTCGATGATGGCGGCGCGTTTGCCCATGCGGGCGGCCTGCCAGGCGGCGTGTTGTCCGGCGGGGCCGGAGCCCACGATCAAAATGTCATAGTCCATGCCTTGCTCCCCAGTAAAATCAGGCGGGTATTGTAGTCAAGCCGTGTTACCCCCGCATGTGGTGTGACTCGAATTTAATCGCGTCGATAAGTTTGCACCGCGCATCTGCCAAATCAGCCCGCTGTCTCGTTGCACTTGCATTTGTCTGGCCGCCTCTATAACCTGCCACCGCCTGTGAAATGCTGCGCTTGCAGGAAAATCCCCCGTTATTCCCCACTTTCATGTGAATTTTCATGTCGTTGTTCGCCAAATTCTCGCTCCGCAGTCATCTGCCGCCTTATTTGCGCGACTTACTGCTGTTTTTCTTGCCATTGTTGTTATTGGTTGCGGCTGCCGTGGTGGCGCTGGACATGTATCGGCAAGACCAACTGATCGAACAGGAGCTGAATTACGAATCTTTTTCGGTGCAATTTGCCAGCCATCATTTTGGCAGTTTGTCTGAGCGTCCGATTGACCATTTGTTTAGTCTTGCGCTGCTGGAGCGTGAGTGGTTGCCCGCCCAAGATGGGCAGTTGCCAAACTTGGCATTGTTGACCAGTAAAATTGTCACTTTGCTGGATCGCAATCCGTATTACACCCAAGTGCGCTGGATTCAGGATGATGGTTTTGAAGGCGTGCGGGTGGATCAATCCCAGCCGCACCTAGTGCAGGTCGTGCCCAAGGCGCAATTGCAGGACAAACATGATCGCTACTATGTCTCCGAGACCATGTTACTGGATGCAGGGCAAACCTATGTCAGTCCGCTGGATCTGAATGTCGAGCATGGGCGGATCGAGGAGCCTTGGAACCCCACCGTCCGTTTTTCCCAGCATGTGTTTGATCGCCAACAACACAGTCAGGGGATGTTGATTATCAACATGCGTGCCAACAACGTGCTGAATGACGTGATGCAGCAGCAGCGCGCTGGGAGCCAATTGATGTTCCTGAACGATGAGGGCTATTGGTTACAGCATCCGAACAGCAAAAAATGCTGGGGTTTTATGTTGCCCGGCGGCAAGAAAAATACCCTGGCGGAAGAAAATCCCGAAATGTGGGGGCGCATCAGCGCCAGTGATCGGGGTTATCACGTCGATAATCAGGGCCTGTGGACTTGGCAACGTGTGTCGCTGGTGGTGCCGAATGGCAAAGTGCGCGGCGCACCGACTTGGTATGTGGTGTCCTTCCGCCCGGATGAAGTGCTGTTTGAGGCCCGGCGTGACATTTTGACCGAGTTGCTGGTGTTGGGCGGCGT
>DHYQ01000007.1:0-3637 GCA_002414205.1 Gallionellaceae bacterium UBA5126
TTCAACAACAGCACCTCCATCATGGCGCGCGGCTGGTGGCGCATCCCGGAAAACGCGGCCAACGACGACAATCCCGACATTCAGGAATATGTAGGACGAGCCGACGTGGTACTGCGCTGGGAGCCCACCAACAAATCACAATCGGTGGCCTTGCTGCTGCGCAACAACCTGCGCCTGGATAAAAATCGCGGCTTTGCCCAACTGGATTGGTCCACGCCATTCAACGTCGGCGATGCTGCACGTTTTCACATCCAGTTCGGCAGTGGCTACGGCGAAAGCATGATCGATTACAACCAGAAACAAACCTTCCTCGGCATCGGCATGTCGTTCCGGGAATGGTGAGTGACAACAGGAGACTGCATGAGCGCACAATCACATTACGAACGCATCGGCGGCGCCGCCAAAGTTCGCCAACTGGTCACTCGCTTCTATGCCTTGATGCATGAGCTGCCGGAGTCTTATGGCATTCGCAAGATGCACGCCGAGGATTTAAGTGGTTCCGCTGACAAGCTGTTCAAATTTTTGTCTGGCTGGATGGGGGGGCCGCAATTGTATGTCGAGGAGTTTGGTCATCCGTTCCTGCGGCGGCGCCATTTGCCATTTCCCATCGGCGACAGCGAACGCGACCAATGGATGCTGTGCATGAATATGGCCCTGGCCGAGGTGGTGGACGACCAAAATTTACGCCGGGAACTCTCCAACGCCTTTGCCAAGGTCGCCGATCATATGCGCAACTTGGCACCTCATTAATCCGACAAGGGATGGATAGCATGCACAACGAATTAAAGCGACTGGAAGACAAAGTCGAACAACTTATTTTGGTCAATGCCCGCTTGCGGGCTGAGAATCATCACTTGCGTCAACAATTGGCTCAAGCGCAGCAAACCTCCCCCACCGAGCCCGCTGCCGCCACGCCTCCCTCTACCCCTGCTACGGAGCTTGCCCCATGAACGTCAGCGCCACTTTGGAATTTGAGCTGCAAAATCAGAAATTTCGCATCGCCTGCCGCGAGGAAGAGCGCGCCGAATTATTGAAAGCCGTGGCTTATCTGGACGAAAAAATGACCGACGTGCGCACCGTCGGCAAAGTCATCAACACTGAGCGGGTCGCCATGTTAGCCGCGATTCGTATTACCCATGAGCTGCTTGGGTTGAAAGCGTATACAGGGTTTGACCTGCTGGATTTTACGCGTAGAATGCAGGCCATGCAGCACCGGATTGACGATAGTCTAGCCGAGCAAGGCTCTTTATTTTAGGTCGTGACAACTGTCCCGACCGTCCAGTTTCCCCTGCGGTGTTCGATAGACTCATATATTCTTTGAACCAATATATGTACCCAGGTTGCAATTCATGCCGTGGCTGTTGTGAACATCCCTCTGTCGGATGATCCTGAAGTCGCCGAATTGTAACCGTCTTGAACCTGTCGGTTCGAGATGCTGAGTCAACGGCACAGGCGGGGGCCCCCACGAGACAGCGACCACACGGTCGCTGTTTTTTTATCCTAGCCACTGCCCCAAGGCATAAATCAACAGCCCAAGCGCCCCGCCCACCAGCGTGCCGTTGATGCGAATGAACTGCAAATCGCGCCCCAGATGCAACTCCAGTTGCCGCACCAGATAGGTGTTATCCCAACGCATGATTTCCGCCGCCATCCATTGCCCTAACGGCACCTTGTGGCGCTGACTCAGCGTCAGCAACACCTCACGGGCCTGAGTATCCAGCCAGCGTGGCCAAGTGCTCTCAGCCAACAAATTTGCTGCCAGGAGATCAAGCACTGCCTGCGGCCAAGTAGCCTCGGCCTGCATCACCTCGGCATGCAGCACACTTAATATCTCTTGCCATAGTTGCGCCAATTGCAATGCCAAAGCGGGACGCGCTAACCAGTCATCCTTGTATTGATTCAAGCGTGCGTGCCAAGTGCCGTTCTGCTGCAACTGGGTCACATACCCCTGCACCAATTGATGCACCTCCTGATACAACGCGCCTTCCTGATCGGCGGCCACCGCCCGCAAACGTGCTGCCACTGCGGTGCGTATGCCGGGAATAAACGGCTCTATCAAACTTTGCACCCAAGCACTATCGCTCCAACTTTTGATGAATTGAGCCACTTTCTCGCTGTTATCCGGCGCTTCGACGTAGTCGGCCAAACGCAACAACCCCGCGTTCAGCAAGCGATCATGCCCGCGCTGCGCAATCAGATGATCCAGGCCGCCCGCCATCAGATCGGCAAAATCCAAACGCTGCAACTGTTGACGCGTCTTGTCCAGCAACGCCTGCTGCACACCACCATGCAGCAATGTTTCCAGCACGCGCACCCCACCTTGCCGCAAATACGGCAGCAACTGCTGACGATGCGCCGGCACTGCCAACCAGTTGGCCAACCAAGCCGAAAGCGCCACCGGCTGCAAGCGCTGCCGTATCGTCGCCTCTGCCAGAAAATGCGTCAGGATAAATTCACTCAACCCAGTCGCTACCCGCGCCTTGTTGCGCGGCACAATCGCCGTATGCGGAATCGGCAATCCTAGTGGATGACGAAACAGCGCCACCACGGCAAACCAATCCGCCAGCCCACCCACCAGCGCCGCCTCAGCAAATGCCTGCAACCACGGCCAATGCCGCAGATGCGCCCACAGCGCCAAGCCAACGGCCAACAACAACAATCCCGCCGCCCAGCGCTGCATACGCTGCAATTCAGCCGCTCGCAGCGCCATTTCGGCATCCATTCGCGCGTTCTCTAGATGTGTCATGACTCCCTCCTTTCAAGGTTGCTATTTTTTCACAAACCACCCGCCGTGCGTGCCTGCTACGCACGCACCCCACACGCCTCCCGCCACGCACCAAACAAGTGCAGTTGCGACACCAAAGCGCCCTTTTTTGGTGCTTATTTTTCCGCGCTTAGCCGGAAGGAATATGGCAAAATGCGCGCCAGTCACGCAAAACGGCTTGGGCACGTTTCGTGCTTTATACAGGCAGGATTTTTTCCGCTGAATTTTCTTGGTAGTTCATTTTTGGGAGACTCGTAATGTCACTGACAGTAGATGATGTATTGAATATGATCAAAGACAACGACGTAAAATTCGTTGACTTCCGTTTCACCGACACACGTGGCAAAGAACAACACGTGGGTGTACCTGCCAAGGCTGTGGACGCCGAAAAGTTTGAAGATGGTCACGCCTTTGACGGCTCCTCCATCGCTGGCTGGAAGGGCATTCAAGCCTCCGACATGCTGTTGATGCCGGATCCCAGCACTGCCTACCTCGATCCTTTCATGGACGAAACCACGCTGGTCATCACCTGCGACGTGATCGAACCCAGCGACGGCAAGGGCTACGACCGCGACCCACGCTCCATCGCCAAGCGCGCTGAAGCCTACCTGAAGTCCACCGGCATTGGCGACACTGCCTACTTCGGCCCAGAACCCGAATTCTTCATTTTCGACTCCGTACAATGGACCGTCGATATGTCCGGCTGCTCCCTGCGCATCAACTCCGAAGAAGCCGCTTGGGCGACTGGCGAAAAATTTGACGGCGGCAACACCGGCCACCGTCCCATGGTCAAGGGCGGCTACTTCCCCGTGCCACCCGTGGACAGCCTGAACGACATCCGCGCCGCCATGTGTCTGATTCTGGACGATCTGG
>DHYQ01000007.1:3806-3946 GCA_002414205.1 Gallionellaceae bacterium UBA5126
ACCTTCATGCCCAAGCCCATCGTTGGCGACAACGGCTCCGGCATGCACGTGCACCAATCCATCTGGAAAGACGGCAAGAACACCTTCGCCGGTAACGGCTACGCTGGCCTGTCCGAAACCGCCCTGTACTACATCGGCGG
>DHYQ01000007.1:3964-5434 GCA_002414205.1 Gallionellaceae bacterium UBA5126
ATTTGCAACCCCAGCACCAACTCCTACAAGCGTCTGGTGCCTCACTACGAAGCGCCTGTGAAGCTGGCCTATTCCGCCAAGAACCGCTCCGCTTCCATCCGCATCCCACACGTTGCCAGCGACAAGGCACGTCGTATTGAAACCCGCTTCCCGGATCCTGCTGCCAACCCCTACATGTGCTTCGCCGCCCTGTTGATGGCCGGTCTGGACGGCATTCAAAACAAGATTCACCCCGGCGATCCTGCGGACAAGAATCTGTACGACCTGCCCCCAGAAGAAGACGCCTTGGTGCCCACCGTTTGTGCCGGTCTGGACGAAGCCCTGGCAGCCCTGGACAAGGATCGTGAATTCCTGACCCGTGGCGGCGTATTCTCCAGCGACTTCATCGACGCCTACATCGAACTGAAGATGTCCGAAGTCAACCGCACCCGCATGACCACTCACCCCGTTGAGTTCGACATGTACTACAGCCTGTAATCCCAAGGCATAGGCGCGTATCCCGCAACGGATACGCCAAAACAAAAGGCGAAGCATCGCAAGGTGCTTCGCCTTTTTCATGTCTCAAATCGCTTCCCGTCGTTATCCAAGCTGGACGTAGGTGCGAATAAATTCGCACCTACGGATGACGACGGCGGGTGATTTTCCCGTGCAACGCAAAGTGCCAGCGCTGCGCTTATTGCCCCTTACCGCTCCCCGCCGACAGCCCCAACGCCCGACACATGTCCAGCCAGCCGTTGCGGGCGGTGGCGTGGTCAACGATGGGCAGGGGGTAGTTGCCGCGCTGGGTGGGGGTGGCTTGCCAGGGGGCGTGAATATGGCGATCCGGGCACTTTGCCAATTCCGGCACGTAGCGGCGGATAAACCTGCCGTCCGGGTCGAATTTTTCCGATTGGGTGATGGGGTTGAAGATGCGGAACCAGGGTTGCGCGTCGCAGCCGGTGGAGGCGGCCCATTGCCAGCCGCCGTTGTTGGCGGCGAGGTCAAAATCCAGCAGTTGCGCGGCGAAATGGCGTTCGCCCCAGCGCCAGTCGATGTGCAAATCCTTGACCAAAAACGACGCCACCACCATGCGCAGGCGGTTGTGCATCCAGCCGCTGTGCAACAACTGGCGCATGGCGGCGTCCACCAGCGGGTAGCCGGTGCGGCCTTCTTGCCAGGCTTGGAAAAAGGCCGGGTTGTTGCTGTAGCGCAGCGCGTCAAAAGCGGGTTTGAAACTTTCCGTCACCACGCGCGGATGGTGCCACAGCAGCATCTGGTAAAAGTCGCGCCAAATCAGCTCCGATAACCAGCTTTGCGCGCCTTCGCCCGGCGTATGGGCGGCCTCACGGGCCAAGGCGCGAATGGAAATGGTGCCGAAACGCAAATGCGTGGAAAGGTAGGACACGCCCTTCAGCGCGGGGAAATCGCGTTGCTGGTGGTAGCGCGACAGGCGGGGCTGAAAATCTGCCCACAGCGCCGAAGCGCCATCGC
>DHYQ01000101.1 GCA_002414205.1 Gallionellaceae bacterium UBA5126
CACGAAGGCTCTTTGCTGCTGTGGACGCTGCTGTTAGCCGGTTGGGCGACGGCGGTTGCGCTGTTTAGCAAACATCTGCCGCAGGAAATGGTGGCGCGGGTGTTGGCGGTGATGGGGCTGGTGTCGGTGGGTTTCTTGCTGTTCATGTTGCTGACTTCCAATCCGTTCAATCGTCTGTTGCCTGCCGCGCTGGATGGGCGTGATTTGAACCCCTTGCTGCAAGACCCCGGTTTGGTGATTCACCCGCCGATGTTGTACATGGGCTATGTCGGTTTCTCGGTGGCCTTTGCTTTTGCCATCGCCGCGCTGCTGGGCGGGCGGCTGGATGCCACTTGGGCGCGTTGGTCGCGTCCCTGGACGACCGTGGCTTGGGTATTCATGACCATTGGCATCGCGCTGGGCAGTTGGTGGGCGTACTACGAATTGGGCTGGGGCGGCTGGTGGTTCTGGGATCCGGTCGAAAATGCCTCCTTCATGCCTTGGCTGCTGGGCACCGCGTTGATTCACTCGCTGGCCGTGACAGAAAAGCGTGGCGCGTTCAAGAGTTGGACGGTGCTGTTAGCGATTGCCGCGTTCTCGCTGTCGCTGCTGGGTACTTTCCTGGTGCGCTCTGGCGTGTTGACTTCGGTGCACTCTTTTGCCGCCGATCCCAAGCGCGGTATTTTCATCCTGACGTTCCTGGTGCTAGTGGTGGGTGCGTCCTTGCTGCTGTTCGCCTGGCGTGCGCCCAAGGTGGGGCTGGGCGGCAAGTTTGAATTGTTGTCCCGTGAATCGCTGCTGCTGTCCAACAACGTGCTGCTGTCGGTGGCTTCGGCCTCGGTGTTTATCGGCACGCTGTACCCACTGATTGCCGAAGCCTTGGGCCAAGGCAAACTGTCGGTCGGCGCGCCGTATTTCGAGGCGGTGTTTGTGCCGCTGATGGTGCCGATGGTGTTGATGATGGGCATTGGCCCCTTGGTACGCTGGAAGGGCATGCAGCCCGCCGAGGTGGTGCGCAAGGTGCAATCCGGCGCGATTCTGGCGCTGATGCTGGCGCTTAGCCTGCCGTTTGCCTTTGGCCGCTGGAGTCCGATGATTAGCCTGGGCCTGTTCCTGGCGGGCTGGATTCTGGCCGCGCTGGTGGCCAGCCTGTTGCCGCGTCTGCGCGGTGACGGCTCTTTGTGGCAACGTGTGCGCAAGCAAAGCCTCAGCTATTGGGGCATGCAGTTGGCGCATTTTGGCGTAGCGGTGTTCATCATCGGTGTGACACTGGTGAAGGGCTATCAAACCGAGCGCGATGTGCGCATGAACGTCGGTGACGTGGTGAGTGCTGGCGGCTATGTGTTCCGCTTCGATGGTGTCACGGAAGCACAAGGCCCCAACTATGTGGCGGGCAAGGGCCACGTCGTGGTCAGCAAAAACGGCCAGCGTGTGACGGAGTTGTACCCGGAAAAGCGCCAGTACAACGTCTCCGGCATGCCGCTGACCGAAGCGGCGATTGAAGCCAGCTTGATGGGTGATTTGTATGTCTCGCTGGGCAACCCGATTGAAGAGGCCGAAGGCGCATGGGAAGTGCGCATCTACATCAAACCTTTCGTGGACTGGATTTGGCTGGGCTGTTTGCTGATGGTATTCGGCGGCGTGCTGGCCATCAGTGACCGTCGTTATCGCATTCATAAACAAGTCAAGGAGCAAACCCCATGAACCGTTTCTGGCCGTTTCTGATTTTCGCCGCGCTCGCCGCGCTGTTGTATGTCTCGCTGGGGCGAGATACGCGTGATGTGCCGTCGCCGCTGGTGGGCAAGGCCGCGCCAGTGTTCACCTTGCCGCAGTTGCAAGACCCGGCGCAAAAATTCGCCTCTGCCGACATGAAGGGCAAAGTCTGGCTGCTGAATGTTTGGGCGTCTTGGTGCGGTGCCTGTAAACAAGAGCATCCGGTGTTGATGGCACTGTCCAAGCAAAACATCCTGCCCATCATCGGCATGGACTACAAGGACAAACCCGCCGCCGGGCTGGGTGTGTTGAACAGCGAAGGCAACCCTTACACCCTGACCATCGTCGATGCCGATGGCAAAGTGGGTTTTGACTTTGGCGTGTACGGCGTGCCAGAAAGTTATCTGATCGACAAGCAAGGCATGATTCGCTACAAACTGACCGGCGTGATTACCCCGGAAAATTGGCAGTCCACCCTGCTGCCGCTGATCAAGGAGTTGCAAGCCAAATGAGAAAGCTGCTGTTCGCCCTGTTGTGCTGCCTGCCGTTGCTGGCGTATGGCGGTGAAGCCAAGGATATTGCCGACGATCCGGTGATGGAAAAACGCATGATGACCCTGGCGGAAAAAGTGCGCTGTCTGGTGTGCCAAAGTGAGTCCGTGGCCGGTTCGCATTCCGACTGGTCGGAAGACGTGCGCAAGATCATGCGCGAAAAGATGAAGGCCGGGGCGACCGACCAACAAATCATGGACATGCTGGTGGAGCGCTTTGGTAAATCCGTCTTGTTCGATCCGCCCGTTGACAAGGAAACCGCCCCGCTATGGGCCGCCCCCTTTGTGCTGTTGGCACTGGGCGGTGCCGTGATGCTGTACCAGTTACGTCGGCGCAAGACCGAAGTGCCGGACACTAAACTTTCCGCAGAGGAGGCCAAGCGTGCCGACGATCTGCTGGATAAATCCTGATTGATACACTGACCATGACCCTCACCCTCACTCCCACTCTGATTTTTTGGCTGATTGCCGCCGCCATGCTGTTCGTGGCGATGTTGTTTGTATTTTTGCCGCTGTGGCGCGGACGTGGCGTGGATAACAGCGTGCTGCGCGACGCCGCCAATCTGGAAATCCTGCGCGACCAATCGGCGGAAATGCGCACCGATTTGCAAAACGGTTTGCTGACCTCGGCAGCTTACGAGCAAGGCGTGCAGGAATTGAAAGCCCGCTTGCTGGATGAAGTGCAATCGACGCAGGCTGTGGCCGCGCAGCCGGGCAAGGGCGCACGCAAACTGGCGCTGGTCTTGGTGGTGATTTTGCCGCTGGTGGGCGCTGCGCTGTACCAAAAAATCGGCAATCACGCTGGACTGGATCCTAAAGCGGTGGAACTGTCGGCGAATGATGGTTCTGGCTTGTTGCAATCGGACGCTGCCCTGCAAAAACTGGAAGAAAAGCTGAAAGGCATGAATGACCCGGACAAGTTGCTGGAAGGCTGGTTGCAACTGGCGCGTTCCTACGCCGAGCTGAAACGTTACCCGGATGCCGAGCGCGCCTATGAGGAAGTGGTGAAGCTGGCACCCAAGGAATCGCAAGCCTGGACGGAATACGCCGATGCCTACGCCATGAACCACGGCCAAAGCCTGAAAGGCAAGCCGACCCAATTGCTGGAGCAGGCGCTGAAACTGGAACCCGACAACAAGACCGCCCTGGCCTTGTCCGGCTCAGCCGCCATGGAACGCGGCGATTACGAAGCGGCCATTATTTATTGGCAAAAGCTGATTAGCCTGTTGCCGCCGGATTATCCCGATGTGCAGATGGTGAAGGATGGCGTGAAGTCGGCGCGGGAATTTTTGGCGCAACAACCGGGCGGCAAGGAAAAGCTGGCCAAGTTGCCTGCCTTGCCGGATAACGAAGCGCGTGTGGTCGCCAACCCTGAACTGGCCGTCAGCGGCAAGGTCAGCCTGAGCGCCGCCGCCCAGGGCAAAGTCTCGCCGGAAGACACCGTGTTCATTCTGGCGCGCGCCGCCGAAGGGCCAAAAATGCCGCTGGCCGTGCTGCGCAAGCAGGTCAAGGATTTGCCGCTGGAATTCTCACTGGATGACAGCATGGCCATGCAGCCGCAACTCAAGCTGTCCGGCTTCCAGCAAGTCGTGGTCGTGGCGCGCATTTCCAAGGCCGGTCAACCCATCGCCCAAGCCGGTGATTGGGAAGGCAGCAGCGCAACGATTAAACCCGGCAGCAAGGGGCTGAACATCGTCATCGAACACGAGGTGAAATAATGAGCTACGCCAATGAACCGGCCTTTACCCACGGCACGCCGGAACGCACCGGCATCCTGTTGATTAACCTGGGCACGCCCGATGCGCCGCAAACCGGCCCAGTGCGCGCCTACCTCAAGCAGTTTTTGAGCGACCCACGGGTGGTGGAAATCCCCAAGGCCGTATGGTGGTTCATCCTCAACGGCATCATCCTCAACACCCGCCCGAAAAAATCCGCCGCCAAATATGCCAGCATCTGGCTGAAGGAAGGCTCGCCGCTGCGGGTTTATACCGCCAAGCAGGCGGTGTTGCTGGAGGGCTATCTCAGCCAGCGCACTAAATCCGATTACGTGATCGAATACGCCATGCGCTACGGCAAACCGTCGATTGGCGACGCGCTGACCAAGCTCAAGGCACAGAATTGCCAGCGCATTTTGCTGCTGCCGCTGTACCCGCAATACGCCGCCAGCACCACTGCCACCGCGCTGGACGAGGTGTTTGCCGCCTTGCTGAAAATGCGCAACGTGCCCGCGATTCGCACCATCAAACATTTCCACGACCACCCCGGCTATATCAACGCGCTGGCGAAAAACATCCGCGATTACTGGACGCTGCATGGTCGTCCCAATGTGCTGCTGATGAGCTTCCACGGCCTGCCGCGCTACACCCTGGACAAGGGCGATCCCTATCATTGCGAATGCCACAAAACCGCCCGCCTGCTGGCCGAGGCGCTACAACTCAAACCGGAGCAATACCGCGTCAGCTTCCAGTCGCGCTTTGGCCGCGCCGAATGGCTGAAGCCCTACACCACCGCCACTTTGCAGGAATTGGGCCAACAAAAAACGCCACGGGTGGATGTGGTCTGCCCCGGCTTTGTCTCGGATTGCCTAGAAACGCTGGAAGAAATCGCCATGGAAGGCAAGGAAGACTTTCAGCACGCGGGCGGCGGCGACTACCACTACATCCCCTGCCTGAACGACCGCAACGAATGGATCCACGCCCTGACCGATTTGGTGACTGAAAACCTGCACGGCTGGCTGCCAGAAAAAAATCCCGCCGAGCAAGAGCAAAGCCGCTTGCGGGCGCATGCGCTGGGGGCAAAACAGTAAGATGCCAGGCATACCACTGGCGCGATGACTCCCGGTTCATTCCCTCCCCCTTGCAGGGGGAGGGCTAGGGTGGGG
>DHYQ01000055.1 GCA_002414205.1 Gallionellaceae bacterium UBA5126
CCGCAAATGTCGCATTTTGGTTTACGCGCCTGACAAACGTAGCGACCATGCAGAATCAGCCAGTGGTGCGCGTCTTGCTGGAATTCCGGCGGCACCACTTGCAGCAAGCGGTTTTCGACTTCCAGCACGGTTTTTCCGGGGGCGATGTGCAGGCGGTTGGACAGGCGGAAGATGTGGGTATCCACGGCGATGGTCGGCTGACCAAAGGCGGTATTGAGAATGACGTTGGCCGTCTTGCGCCCCACGCCGGGCAAGGCTTCCAGCTCGGCACGAGTTTGCGGCACTTCGCCGCCGTGACGCGACAGCAGCAACTGGCACGTCTGAATCACATGCTTGGCCTTGGTTTTGTACAGGCCGATGCGCTGGATGAATTCGCGCAAACGCTCCTCGCCCAAATCGAGCAGGGCTTGCGGGGTGTTGGCGACGGGGAATAGCTGCCGGGTGGCGAGGTTGACGCTGACATCAGTGGCTTGCGCCGACAACATCACCGCCACCAATAACTCGAACGGGCTGTGATATTCCAGCTCGGTGGTGGGATGCGGGTTGGCGGCCTGCAAGCGCGTAAAAATCTCGCGGATGCGGGCCGCCTCCTTGCTGGGCAAGCGTTTAGTGGGCATGCGCGGCGGGCGTACAGCCACCGTCCACGGGTTCGGCAGACGAATTCGCCTTGGCCGCCGCACGCTGGTTGAGCCAGTTTTTACCGGCAATCAGACAACCCAGGGTGATAAACGCACCGGGCGGCAAAATCGCCAGCAAAAAGCCGTGGTAATCCGGCACCACGGTAATCACCCAGGCTTTCGCGCCGTCACCAAACACGGTTTCGATACCGGAAAACAGTGTGCCGCGCCCGATCACTTCCCGAATCGCGCCCAGCACCGCCAGCACCAGGGTCAAGCCCAGCCCCATGGCAAAGCCATCCAGCGCCGACTCCAGCGCCGGATTCTTGGAAGCAAAGGCTTCCACCCGCGCCAGCACGATACAGTTCGTCACGATCAGCGGAATAAAAATCCCCAGCACCACGTACAGCGAGTACATGTAAGCGTTCATGGCGTATTGGATCACGGTGACGAGCACGGCGACGATGAGGATGAACACCGGAATGCGGGATTCGTTTGGCACACTGGTGCGAATCGGCGCAATGGCCGCGCCGGACAAAGCCATCACCACCGCCGTGGCCAAGCCCAGGCTGACGCCGTTCACCACCGAGCTGCTCACGGCCAGAATCGGGCACATGCCCAGCAGTTGCACCACGCCGGTGTTTTGTTTCCACACCCCGTTGAACAGGATGTCCTTGAAGGTTTGCAAGTTCATATTGTCTCCTTATCAACACCTTCCCCCGCTCAGGGGGAAGGCTGGGATGGGGGTGGTCGCACACCATCTTGGTAGCCTTCGACCCCCACCCTAACCCTCCCCCTGCCAGGGGGAGGGAATGTTCCGGCTGCTACGGCTTGGCCGCCGCCAGCAGCGCGTCCTTGTGCTTGGCGTAGTATTCCAGCGTTTTGCGCACCGCCTTCACCACGGCACGCGGGGTAATGGTGGCCCCGGCCATGTAGTCAAACTGGCCGCCGTCCTTTTTCACCTGCCAGTCACCAAGCCGCTCTACGAATAGCCGTTTGCCATCAAAGCCCTTGATCCAATTGCCCTTGGCCAAGTCGATGTAATCGCCCAGACCGGGGGTTTCCTTGTGCGCCACCACCCGCACACCGCCCACCGCACCATCGGCCTTGATGGCCACAATCAGGCGGATTTTGCCGCTATAGCCGTCCGGGGCCACGGCTTCCAGCACCACGGCCACCGGCTGTCCGCCCTTGCGCGCACGGTAAGCCAGGGTCTCACCCTCGTTGCCCAGCAGCGGATCTACCGCCACCGTCACCGTGTCGTGCATGATGTCGTTATCCAACGTATCCGGCGGCACCAGTTGCGACACCAGCTTGAGCTTTTCCGCCAATTCGCTGGCGGCGATGCGCTCGTGCGTGAGATTGTAGGTCAAGGCCAGCAGCGCGGTGCCGACCAGGGTAAAAACCAGCAAGTTGGAAGCGGTCAAAAAAGCCGCCTTGGCCATGGTGCGCCTCATTTTGCGTCCTCCTTGTGCCCAAAGACGGCGGGTTGGGTATAAGCCTCCAGCAACGGCACGCCAATGTTCATCAACAAGGTGGCAAAAGCCACGCCATCGGGGAAACCACCGAACACGCGAATCAAATAAGTCAGCAGTGCCGCACCGGCGGCGAAAATCAGCTTGCCGCGAGGTGTGGTCGGACTGGTCACTGGATCGGTGAGGATGAAGAACGCGCCCAACATAGCCGCACCGGAGAACAGGTGGAACGCCGCCCCGGCATAGTGCGCCGGGTCATACAGGTGAAAGCCGGTGGCAATCGCCGCCAGCGTGGCCAGATACATCACCGGCAAATGCCAGGAAATGATGCCGGTCACCAGCAGATACAGCCCGCCCAGCAGGAAACCGGCAGCCACCATCTCGCTGCCATGTCCGCCCAAAGTGCTGAAAATCGGCTGCTGCACGATGTGGCTCATGCCTTGCCCCAGATGCAACTGGGTTTTCAGGGTATCCAACGGGGTGGCCATGGTCAGCGCATCCAGCTTGATGCCGTCCGGCAGCACGTTGCCAAAGGCATACGCCAGTTGCGCACCGAAACCAATGTCCGTGTGCGGCACGCCCACCGGGGTCAGCCAGTGGGTCATGTGGGTGGGGAAGGAAATAATCAGCACCGCATAGGCGATCATGGCCGGGTTGAAAGGATTGTTGCCCAAGCCGCCGTAGAGTTGTTTGGCAATCACGATGGCGAAGGCCGTGCCGACCACCACCAGCCACCAAGGCGCAAAGGCCGGAATCGACAGGGCAATCAGCCAAGCGGTCAGCAGGGCGCTGTTGTCCTTGAGGAACGGCGACACCGGACGGCAGCGCCATTTCAGCAACACGGCTTCGGTCGCCAGCGCGGTAACACTGGCCAGCACCAGCGATACCAAAATCATCGGCCCGAAGAACCAGATGTAGGCCGCCAAACCGGGCAGCAGGGCCAA
>DHYQ01000056.1:0-8910 GCA_002414205.1 Gallionellaceae bacterium UBA5126
GCTCATTGCGCTTGCCCTGTTGGTGCCGTTACTGATGCTTTCAGCGGCCCTGTTGACCATCCTCTTCATTGTTGCCGTCATCGGCGGTGGCATTTTCTGGTGGAAAACCCGTGCCCTACGACAGCAGATGCGTGCAATGCGTGAGTTTCCGTCGCCAGTCATGTCAGCACAGGGGGAGGGGGGCGTTGTGATTGAAGGCGAAGTGATACGGGTGCCGACCGAACGGTGAACTTATGCCGGTTGAAAAACAGGGGGAGGCTGTCCCCTCCGCCCTGTTTTTGCATACACAACGCGACTCGATGTCGTGTTCAAGTTCTTTGCCGGTGATGTGTAGAGGCTGTTCGCGGTTTTTCGCGAGCCTAGCTAGCTTGGAAGCGTGTTGCTGAAGTAGCGCAGCAATTGGCGCTGGAAAATAAAAAGCCTGCTTGCGCAGGCTTTCAATTTGGCGTCCCCAGGGGGATTCGAACCCCCGTTACCGCCGTGAAAGGGCGATGTCCTAGGCCTCTAGACGATGGGGACGTAGTTTTTACGTCATCTTTCTTCTGGTGGTGGAGGTAAGCGGAGTCGAACCGCTGACCTCTTGCATGCCATGCAAGCGCTCTACCAACTGAGCTATACCCCCGTTTCCGAAAGAGGCCGCATTATATGGAGACACCCGGATCTTGTAAAGCCCTATTTGCAATTTTTTGGAGATTATTACGCAGTTGGCTCAAAACCCGCTCTCAGGGAATGTCCGCGTCGTTGATACGTTGCAGGATGATGCCAGTTTTGCGCTGCAAGCCCTTAGCTTCGCGGTGGGTGTCGTAATAGCGCGGGTTGGGCACCATGGCGGCGAGTTTGGCGGCTTGAAAGGCACTCAGTTGCGCCGCACTGATCTTGTAATAATGGCGCGCGGCGGCTTCTGCACCGAAAACACCATTGCCCCATTCGATCATGTTGAGGTAAATCTCAAAAATGCGCTGCTTGTCCATGGTCTTTTCCAGCATCACGGTGATGATAGCTTCCTCCAGCTTGCGCCAGGGCGTGCGCTGAGTGGAAAGAAACAGGTTTTTCGCCAGTTGCTGACTGATGGTGGAGCCACCCGCCACGATGCGGCCTTTTTTCAGATTTTTTTCGTAGGCTTTTTGAATGCCTTCCCAGTCAAAACCTTCGTGATCGACAAATTTGGCATCTTCGGCGGCAATCAGTGCGCGCTTGAGGTGATTGGAGATGCGGTTATACGGCACCCACTGCTGCTCCAGCTTGGCATCGGGATTGGTTTCCTGCATCACGTCCAGCCGCTGTTCCATAAAGGCGGTGGTGGATGGATTGTGATTCACCCACCAGGCGATGTGCGCGAACAGCCAGAGCTGGTACAGCGTGATAATGAGCAGCAGGGCCAGTACGCCGCGTAACAGCAGCCACCAAAAGTTCTTCATTTTGTTTGCAAGGCCTCCCGCACCGGCGCAGTGTCGGGTCGCACCCCGCGCCAGACATAAAACGATTCTGCCGCCTGTTCCAGTAACATGCCCAAGCCATCGGCCACCTGCGCGCCCTGAGCGCGGGCAAAGGCCATGAACGGCGTCTCGCGCCCGTACAGCATGTCGTATCCCAGCGCGCCGGGCGCGAACACCGTGGCGGGAATCGGTGGCAATTCGTCATTCAGCCCGCTGGAGGTGGCGTTAATCACGCAGTCAAACGCTGCTTGCCCGGCCAGATCGGCATAGCCGCAACCGGTCACACTCGCATGGCGACTGGCCAGTTCCACTGCCTTGGACGCCGTGCGATTGGCGATACACAGCCTCACCCCCGCTTGCAACAGCGGCAACATGACGCCAGACGCCGCGCCGCCCGCACCCAGCAACAACACCCGCCGCTCGGCCAGTGGAAAGGCCTGGTTGTGTTGAATGTCGCGCACCAGCCCCGCGCCGTCGGTGTTGTCGCCCAGAATGTCGCCATTCGGCAAGAACGACAGCGTGTTCACCGCCCGCGCCGCCTGCGCCCGCTCGCTCAGCGTTGTAGCCAGCGCAAACGCCTCCAGTTTGAACGGCACTGTCACATTCATGCCGCGCCCGCCCTCCGCCACGAACTGCTGCACTGTGGCGACAAAACCATCCAGCGGTGCCAGCAGCGCCTCATAGCGTAAGTCCTGAGCGGTCTGTGCGGCAAAGTGGCGGTGAATCAGGGGAGATTTGCTGTGGGAAATAGGATGGCCGATAACGGCGTAACGATCAGTCATGGTGGGTAATCGGGTGGAAAAAACGCGCGCTATTGTAAACGTAGCCGTGCGTGTGTGCCGCGCGATTTGTGTCCACGTCTCCAGTCGTGCGCGTCAGGGACGTTGCACCGTCAGTTTGCCAATGCGCCCATCGACTTCGCGCAACTCGACCGGATGATGCGGCAGGCAGGTAGTGGGGAGGTGGGCGAGGTAGTCTTGCATGGCGACCAGTTGGTAGCCTTGTTTTTTCCAACCGTCCAGCAGTTGCTCGAACACCGGCATCCACTTGCCGCCTTCCAGTTCGGCGTGCAGAGTGAAGACGTGGCCGGTGGGCGGCGCGTCCTGGGTCAGATTCAGCATGTACTCGGCCAGATTGTCCAAAGTCAGGCCGTCGCGGTTAATCAGCTCGTCCAGCGTCGGCAGGGTCGTGGGCAGTTGCGGGCAGGCGATGATTTCGCCGTCCCAGGTAGGAATAAACGGCGCATAGCCCCGGCTGTCAGAGCTGTAGCGGAAGCCCAGCCGCTGCATCAGGCGGAAAGCGTGGCGGTTCATTTGCCAACCGGCGGCGGCGTGGGCGTGGGGTTCTTCGCCAAACACATCCCGATACACGGCGATGGCGCGCTCCAGCTCGCGCTTCGTCCACGCTTCATCCTTGTGGACGACGTGATCCTGCCAGCGGATGTGGTCGTGGCAATGAATGCCGACTTCAAATCCAGCCTCCTTGACGCTGCGCAAAATGTCGCGGCAGCGTTTGCCGATATTCGGCGCCGGCAGCAAGGTGCCGTACAGCAAAGTCTTGATGCCGTAATGCTCCACCACCGACATGCGCGACACCTTTTGCAAGTAGCCCTTGCGGAACACGCGGAAAATGGCGCGGCCCATGTTGTCCCGGCCCAAGGTGAAAAAAAACGTCGCGCCAGCTTGGTGGCGTTGCAAGGTTTCCATCAAGCGCGGCACACCTTCCCGCGTGCCGCGATAGGTGTCCACGTCGATTTTCAGAGCGATTTGTTTCATGGGAAGGGTGAAGAGAGCGGTAGGGTGCAATAAGCGCAGCACATTGCACCAACCAATTGAACAAGAAGGTTAATTTGTGGAGCGAATGATTTCGCTACAAATTGGATTGCACATCCACCTGACGTTCCGATGATTATGGTGCAGTGCGCTACGCTTACTGCACCCTACGTGGGCGTTTTAATCCATCAAGCGGCGAGCTTCGCCAACCTGCCCACGATACGCATCAAAAATGTTGCGCAGGGTGTCGGCCATGCCGACGGTGGGCTTCCAGTCCAGTTCTTCGCAGGTGTTGGTGATCTTGGGCACGCGGTTTTGCACGTCCTGATAACCCTTGCCGTAATACGCGGCGGAGGTGGTTTCCACAATCTTCACCTTGGCGGCAGAGTCGCGGTATTCGGGATACTCTTCGGCCAAGGTCAGCATCATGTCGGCCAGATCACGAATGGCATAGTTGTTGGTCGGATTGCCGATGTTGTAAATCTTGCTGCTGGCCACGCCATCCTTGTTTTCGATGATTTTCATCAAGGCGCTGATGCCGTCGTCAATGTAGGTAAAGGCGCGTTTTTGATGGCCGCCATCCACCAGACTGATGGTTTCGCCGCGCACGATGTGGCCCAGAAATTGGGTGACGACGCGGGAGCTGCCTTCCTTGGGGGTGTGAATGGAGTCCAGACCGGCACCGATCCAGTTGAAGGGACGGAACAGGGTGAAGTTCAGGCCGTCCATGCCGTAGCCCCAAATCACGCGATCCATCAATTGCTTGGAGCAGGAATAAATCCAGCGTGGCTTGTTGATCGGGCCGCAAATCAACTCGGAATTGTCCGGGTCGAATTCCTCGTCGTGGCACATGCCATACACTTCGGACGTGGAGGGGAACACCAGATGCTTGTTGTACTTGGCGGCGGCGCGCACGATGGGCAAGTTGGCTTCAAAGTCCAGCTCGAACACGCGCAGGGGCTGCTTCACATAGGTGGAAGGCGTAGCAATCGCCACCAGCGGCAGAATCACATCGCACTTTTTGACGTGGTATTCCACCCACTCCTTGTTGATGGTGATGTCGCCTTCAAAGAAGTTGAAACGAGGCTGATCGAGCAGGTCGGTGATACGGTCGGTACTCATGTCCATGCCGTACACCTCCCAGTCGGTGGTGTTCAGAATGCGTTGGGACAGGTGGTGGCCGATGAAACCGTTGACACCGAGAATCAGGACTTTTTTCATTGTTTTTCCTTGTGGGCGATTTAGAGAATGTAAAACAGGCCGCGAACGGCCTGTGCAAAATTTGATGCTGGTCATTCGTGCGCGCACCAGCTTGCGCGAGCGGGCGCATTAGAGCAAATCGGGCCGGAATCGTCAAGAAAGGGTAGGGCGTTGCGCCAGCTTTTTGATTTTATGGTGTGATTTTGTCCACATGCCGAATCAACAGTTGCACGCTGCGCTGACCGTTGTAGTCGTTAATCGACAGGCTGTAGGCGGCGTGGATTTGCTCCGGCAGCGGGCTGGGGTCGCCAAACAAGATGCCGTCCAGCACCACCCCGGCGCGTTGCAAGCGCAGTTTGAGGTGTTTTTCGCCCACCACGCGCTGTTGCAGCACGCGGAAATCGTCGTCGAACAGCGGCTCCGGGAAACCCTGGCCCCACACCTGCTGCGCCAGTTGCTCGGCGAAATCCAGCGAAAAATTGTCCAGCGCGCCGTCGCTGTCGATGCGCGCCTGTAAATCGGCGGGGTTGAGCAATTCCTGACAGACCTGCTCGAAGGCCGCCACAAAAGCGGCAAAATCAACGGCGGCGATGGTCAACCCGGCGGCAGCGGCGTGTCCCCCAAATTTGCGTATCAACGTGGGATGGCGCTTGCTGACCAAGTCCAGCGCGTCGCGCAGATGCAGCCCGTTAATCGAGCGCCCGGAGCCTTTCAACTCCTCGCCGGAGGCGGCAAAGGCAATCACCGGGCGGTGGTAGCGCTCCTTCAGGCGCGAGGCCAGAATGCCGATCACGCCCTGATGCCAATCATCCTGAAACAGCGCCAGACTGTAGCGCTCGGCCACCTCCACCTGCTGCAAACTGGCCAGTGCGCTGTCCTGCATGTCGCTTTCGATGGCGCGGCGCTCGCGGTTCAGCGCATCCAGTTGCGTGGCGATGCGCGTGGCCTGTTCCACGTCGTCGGTCAACAGGCAGGCGATGCCCAGACTCATGTCGTCCAGCCGCCCGGCGGCATTCAAACGCGGGCCGACGGTAAAGCCTAGGTCTTGCGCCACCAGCTTGTCCGGCGCTTTGCGCGCCACCGCCAGCAGCGCCTGAATGCCGGGACAAGCCCGCCCGGCCCGCATGCGCGCCAGGCCCTGTTGCACCAGAATGCGGTTGTTGCGATCCAGTTTGACCACATCCGCCACCGTGCCCAGCGCCACCAAATCCAGCCAGTCGGCCAGCTTGGGTTCACCGCCCGCCGCAAACGCGCCGCGCTGGCGCAATTCCGCCCGCAGCGCCAGTAGCACGTAAAACATCACCCCCACGCCCGCCAGATTTTTGCTGGGAAACGGGCAACCCGGCTGGTTGGGATTGACGATGCAAGCCGCGTCCGGCAGCGTGTCGCCCGGCAGATGGTGGTCGGTGACGAGCACCCGCAGCCCCAGCCGATTGGCCTCCGCCACCCCGGCCACGCTGGCAATGCCGTTATCCACGGTCAACAACCAGTCGGGGCGCTGGCGCATCGCCTGCTGCACAATCGACGGCGTCAGGCCATAGCCATCCTCAAAACGATTCGGCACCAAAAACGCCACCGTCGCCCCCAGCGCCGCCAACCCACGCATCGCCAGCGTACACGCCGTCGCCCCGTCGGCATCGTAATCCGCCACAATCAGGATTTTTTCCCCGGCAGCAATCGCCCCCGCCAGTAGCACCGCCATCTCGCGGGCATTTTTCAACGACTCAAACGGCAACAATCCCGCCAACCCAGTCTCCAACTCCGCCTCTTCCGTCACCCCGCGTGCGGCAAAAATCCGCGCCAGCGCAGTCGAATAACCGGCGGCGGTCAAATGCTGAATGGCGGCAGGCGGGGCAGGGCGGTGGTGCAGGGTGGGCATGGTGGTGGCGAGTGAAAAATGGGGGGCGGAGTTTAACCGATTCGCCGTGCGTGGGTGGCGTGCATACAAGGCGCTGGTCTTAACCCAGGCGCAACTGGCCTCGGCGATAGGGCTGGGGCCGCGCTTTGTGGTGAAACGGATGGCGCGGTTGCAACAACGGGTGGCGTTGACTGAGCGACGCTTTATCGAAACGGGTTGAGCGGGCTGTCGCCCGCCATGCCGCTTAGCGGCAGGCGGGGTGCTTCACACTAGATATTCGCCGGGCAGTCCCTTCAGGCAGTGATCGCTGGCCATGCTCGCGCCATAAGCGCCTGCCGGGAAAAAGGCCAGCAAATCGCCTTCGCTCATCTGTGGCAGGGGGCAGTCGCGTGTGAAGAGGTCATTGGCCTCGTTGATATTGCCAGCGAGCACATAATGCGCGGCAACAGCGGCACCGGGGTGCTGCACCGCGATGATTTCCTGCGGAATCTGGTAGTGCGCGGCATAGACATTGACGTTGTGCCCGCAATCGACCCCCAGCCAAGGCTGTCCAAAACGTTGTTCCACGGTATTGATTTCAGTCACCAGCAAGCCGGAGGAGGCGACAAGATAAGTGCCGGATTCACAGGCGATGCGTAGGCCAAGGGGGGCCAGATGTGTTTTGAGCAGCGCCGACCAGCTTGCAAGCGACAGCGGCTCATCCTGCGCCACCTGCTTCCAGCACAGGCCGCCGCCGACGTTGAGCGTGGTGAGGGTTGGCATCTCACGTGCCAATTCGGCTACTTGGTGCAGAACGTCTGCCAGATGAGTGCTAATGTCTTGCTGCAAGCCCCAGCCGACGTGGAGATGCAGGGTGTCGACCACCAATCCTAATTGCCCGGCATAGGCATAGGCCTCCTGCGCCGCTGACAGCGCAAAGCCAAATTTGCTGTTGCCATAAGACAATTTCGGATTGTCGCCATAGCCCAGGGCCACGCCGGGATCCAGACGCAAGCCGATGTGGGTCGAATGCCCCTCGGTGGCCGCCCAGCGCCGCAATGCCGAAAAAGTATCCAGATTCAAATGAACCCCATGGTCGGCGTACTGCCGCAAATCGCGATTGGACGGCATGCTGCACGTGACCGAAATCTCGTCCGGTTGGAAACCGGCAGACAGGGCCAAGGCCACTTCGCGTGGCGAACTGGTGTCGATACCAAGGTCACGCGCCTCCCGAATGACTTGCAGCACGGGGGCGTGGCGATTGGCTTTTACGGCGTAATACATGCGATAAGGCGCGCCCGTGGACTGCAAGGCCTGGCGCAGCTCGGCAATGCGGCGGCGTATCGTTTGGCCGGAATAGAGATACAGCGGCGTACCGTGTTCGCGTGCTAAATCGGCCACCACATTGCCATCCAGCATCAAGCCACGCTCACTCTGCTGCAATTCGTCCTGCTGCCACCAAGGCGCTGTTGGCATGCGCTGACGCAGATAAGGCAAGGCCAAATCGGCCAGCCGCACCTGTTGTGCCGGTGACAAATGGCGAAAACCGCGAATATGCCCATGACAGCACGCCTGACCACATTGGCACAAAAACGGGGTCGCCATATCCCATTCGCTACTCAGATAATTGAAAGTCACCTCTTCTCCGGGACTGAGTGGCTTGAGGGCGACCACTTCCAGCGTTTCCGCCACAAAGCGCGCACTGGGTGCGCAACTGTGATTGAGAAACGCCCCCAGATTGTGATCGGTCACCAGATGTTTGCCGTGATCCACCTGAATGGTGTACTTGGTCGGATGGGGTATGAACACCGCGTCAAACATCGTCAGACGTTCACCCACCGCAAAATGTCTGGCCGCAAAAATACCCAGGCCATGTCCACGATGTTCCAGCAAAAGACCAGAAGCGAGGTGGGTTCCAGGCGGCGGGGGCAGTGGCGATTTGTGTTCACTCATGGGTCAATCCTTACAAAAAATAGGGGCGGATGGCGGGATTCGCCGGGTGGCATTGTAAAAATGCAGCGACAGGTGGGCGAAAAAAGGGGGCGGAGTTTAACTGATACGCCGTGCGTGGGTGGCGTGCTTGGCGATATTAAAAATTCCCGAACGGGATGTTCTTGTGGTTTTGACATGCTTTTCGCCATATTTTTCCTGAACGGGAATTTTTGACATGAGCCAAATCGACACAACACTACAATTCGGCGCGGCGGCGGGCGCGCAAGGCGCTGGGCTTGACCCAGGCGCAACTGGCTTTGGCGGCGGGCGTGGGGCCGCGCTTCGTGGTGGAGCTGGAGGCGGGCAAACCCACCGTGCGCTTGGCGCAGGTGCTGCGCGTACTGGCCGCGCTGGGCGGGACATTGCATCTGGATGGATTGCCGGAGGATGACCCTGCGGCATGAGCTGGCGGTGTGGCTGTTTGCCGACTGGGTCGGCGTGCTGGGCTGGCAGGAGGGGCAGTTGCAGTTTGCCTATCGCGCCGACTGGCTGGCGCGGGATGATGCGCGCCCCTTGTCGCACAGTTTGCCGTTGCAGGTCGAGCCATTTGGCGACGCGGGTTGAGTAGGTCGTAGCCCGCCATGCAGCGCAGCGGAATGCGGGGATTTTTTGCGGATCATCCCGGATTTCGCTGCGCTGCATTCGGGCTACACGCTAAAATAACGCTGGCTGG
>DHYQ01000056.1:9016-10999 GCA_002414205.1 Gallionellaceae bacterium UBA5126
CCCCGGTTTACCGCCGCTGCGCGGCGGTGCACAGGGGAGTCAGTAATCGTGGATAGTAGAAATTCATGGTGCGCCGTGCGCACCATGAATTTCTACTCGTTTGGTTTTATTTGAAAATTTAATTTGAAGAGCAATTTGAAAACATGCAGCGCTATCTTTCTCCCAGCAAGTATATTGATTTTGAAAACATAGAAATTTTATCTATTGCCGACACTTTTGCTCGTAGAGCAACGTCGGAGAAATCATTAGTCCAAATGTGCTTTGAGTTTGTCCGGGATGAAATTCGTCACAGTTCTGACTTCAGGCTCAATCCAGTCACTTGTAAAGCATCAGATGTTTTGCGCCATAGAACTGGTTATTGCTATGCCAAAAGCCATCTGCTCGCAGCGATCCTGAGAGCTAATAGCATACCCACTGGTCTTTGCTATCAGCGGCTTTCGGTTGGAGACAGCGGTGCACCGTATTGCCTTCACGGATTGAATGCGGTGTACCTTGAAGAAATTGGTTGGTACAGAATTGACGCTAGAGGTAATCGAACAGGCATAAAAGCCGAGTTTCTCCCGCCAAATGAAAAATTGGCATTCCCTATCAAAGAACCAGAAGAGCGAGACTTGCCGGAAATTTGGCCAGAGCCATTGCCGGTTATAGTTGAAACGCTGGAGCGTTATGCGACTTATGATCAAGTCTTGGCGAATCTTCCTGATGTGCCTCTTGTTGCGGCGATTCAACCCAACCTATAAAGCCCGTTTAATTCAAAAAAACTAAGCAACCATGCACACCTTCCTCTGGCACGATTACGAAACCTTTGGTAAAGACACCCGCACGGCGCGTCCGGCGCAGTTTGCGGCGATTCGGACGGATGCGGAGTTGAATGAAATCGAGCCGCCGTTGGAGTTGTTTTGCCAGCCAGCAGCGGATTTTTTGCCGGAGCCGGAGGCATGTTTAATCACGGGGATTACGCCGCAGCAGTGTTTGCGTGTCGGCGTGCCGGAGTATCAGTTTGCCGAGCAGATTTTTGCGGCGTTGTCGCAGCCGGGCACGATTGGCGTGGGTTACAACACGCTGCGTTATGACGATGAAATCACGCGCTTTATGTTTTGGCGCAATTTGATTGACCCCTACAGCCGCGAGTGGCAGAACGGTTGCGGGCGTTGGGACATCATTGATTTGGCTCGCGTCACGTATGCGCTGCGCCCGGACGGCATTGCGTGGCCGCGCAATGAGCTGGGCAATGTCAGTTTCAAGCTGACCGCGTTGACCGAGGCGAACGGGATTGCGCACGAGGCGGCGCATGATGCGGTGTCGGACGTGCGGGCGACCATTGCGCTGGCGCGCTTGTTGCGCGAAAAGCAGCCGAAGTTGTTCGAGTTTTATTTCAAGCTGCGCCAGAAGGATAACGTCAGCGCGGAAATAGGCTTGGGCACGGGCAAGCCGTTTTTGCATCTGTCCAGCATGTATCCCGCCGAGCGCGGGCATCTGGCGCTGGTGTTTCCGCTGGGGGTGCATCCGACCAACAAAAATGAAATCATGGTGTGGGATTGCGCCTTTGATCCCGCCGAGTTGTTTACGCTGGACGCGGCGGCGATTCAGCAACGGATGTTTACCCGCAGCGACGCGTTGCCGGAGGGCGTGGCGCGCTTGCCGATCAAGACCATCCATATCAACAAATCGCCGTTTGTGGCGCGGGATTTGCGGGTGCTGAATGCGGAGGCGCAAACGCGTTGCCAATTGGATTTGGCGCTGAATCTACGTCACGCCGAAGTCTTGGCGCAGCGAGTGGGTGAGTTGAACGCGGCGCTGTGGCAGCAGGTGTATCAGCGCGAATTTGATCCCAGCGATGTGGATGAGGCGCTGTATGACGGCTTTGTTGGCAATGGCGACCGCAATACTTTGAACCGTTTGCGCCAGATGACCCCGGAAGCCTTGGCCGAGGCGCGGCCCCGTTTCAGCGACGGGCGGTTGGCGGAATTGCTGTTCCGCTAC
>DHYQ01000048.1:0-596 GCA_002414205.1 Gallionellaceae bacterium UBA5126
ATGCGCCACCTGACCAACATCACCGACCCGGAACAAAAGCGCAAAGTCATCGGGCGCGAATTTGTGGAAGTGTTCCAGCGCGAATCCGCCAAACTGCAAAGCGCCAAATGGCTGGCCCAAGGCACCATTTACCCCGACGTGATTGAATCCGCTGGCGCAAAAACCAAAAAAGCCCACACCATCAAGAGCCACCACAACGTCGGCGGCTTGCCCGACACCCTGCACCTCAAGCTGCTGGAGCCGCTGCGCGAGCTGTTCAAGGACGAAGTGCGCGCCCTGGGCATCGCCCTCGGCCTGCCCGCCGACATGGTGTATCGCCATCCCTTCCCCGGCCCCGGCCTGGGCGTGCGCATCCTGGGCGAAGTCAAACGCGAATACGCCGAGCTGCTGCGCCGCGCCGACGCCATTTTCATCGAAGAACTGCGCAACACCCGCGACGCCGCCAGCGGCAAAACCTGGTACGAACTCACCTCCCAAGCCTTCACCGTGTTCCTGCCGGTCAAATCCGTCGGCGTCATGGGCGATGGCCGCACCTACGAATGGGTCGTCTCCCTGCGCGCCGTACAAACCCAAGACTTCATGACCGCCCACTGGGC
>DHYQ01000048.1:748-19711 GCA_002414205.1 Gallionellaceae bacterium UBA5126
CGTTGAGATTCTAACAGGCCAAATGACACGGCCTATCATGTGTCTTATTTCAGGAAGCTGATATGTTTATCCATCATGGCAAGAAGGTTCAGGTGCTGTTTGCACTGGCACTGGCAGGCTGCGCCTCGCCAACCGTCGTACAAACCGTCAAACCAGGCGACACCGGCTTGACCTGCGCACAATTACAAAACGAATATTCGGATGCAGAACGTTTCCGTCTGGAAGCTGAAAAGGAAAAGACCGTGACGGGCGGCAATGTGGCACGGGCGCTCCTTTTCTGGCCAGCGATTCTGGGTACCGCCGCGAATGCCAATGAAGCCATTTCAGCCGCCAATGCACGCAAAGTTCATTTGGCCAATCAAATGAGCCAGAAGGGCTGCGGCATACCTGATGTCAGTGCCCCGTCCAGCGGTGTACCCGCCACCCCCAGCATGACCACATCGAAGGATGCCAAGTTAGCTGAGTTGAAAAAACTGTACGAGGCTCAGTTGATTACCAAGGAGGTTTACGAAGCGCGCCAAAAGGCCATTCTGGAAACACCCTAGACAGCATTCAAGCGCTGTTTATAATGCACACCCCCGCTCAAGCGGGGTTTTTTGTATCAGGCATCCAACAAACTCCGCAGCATCCAGGCATTTTTTTCGTGGATTTGCATGCGTTGGGTGAGGATGTCGGCGGTGGGTTGGTCGTTGGCGGCTTCGGCGATGGGGAGGACGGCGCGGGCGGTGCGGACGACGGTTTCCTGATCTTCCAGCAAAATGCGGATCATGTCGCTGGCATTCGGCACACCATCGGTTTCGGCAATGGCGGTCAGGCGGGCGAATTCAGCATAACTTCCGGGGGCAGGAAAACCCAAGGCACGGATGCGCTCGGCGAGGATGTCCACCGCCAGCCAAATTTCATCGTATTGGGTCTGGAACATCAGGTGCAGGGTCTGGAACATCGGCCCGGTCACGTTCCAGTGAAAATTATGCGTTTTCAGGTACAAGGTGTAGCTGTCGGCGAGGACGTGCGACAGTCCGGCGGCGATGTCGGAACGTTGCGCTTCACTCATTCCGATATTGATGGCTTGACGTGCTGACATGATACAAACTCCTTTCCGGTTCGTTAGAGTACGGGTGCGGAAAGTTAAGGCTTTCTGTAGCGCGATGCAAGCGTTAATTATGACATCCGGGCATCCGTAAAACCCGCACGCAAAGAAAAACCGCCATCCCTTGCGGTGATGGCGGTTTTAAAGGCGGAAGCTTGAAGCTTACTTCTTGCCCTTCTTCTTGGCGTCCTTGCCAGTGGCCGCTGCGGGTGCTGCTTCCACGGCGCGAGGCACGGGAATGGTGGCGACCATACCTTCACCCGTGTGCTTGCCGTGTTGCGACAGGGTAACACCGGCGGGCAGCTTGATGTCGGAAACGTGAATGGTTTGACCAACTTCCATTGCGCCCAAGTCCACTTCGATGAAGGTAGGCAGGTCGGCTGGCAGGCAGGTAACGTCCACTTCGTGTACACCGAGGGAGATCTTGCCGCCGCCCAGCTTGACGCCAGGGCAAACGTCGCCGCGCAGGCAGTGCAGCGGCACACGCACGTGCATCGGCTTGGTCATATCGACACGCACCAAGTCAATGTGCAGCACTTGTTGACGGAAGGGGTGCATTTGGAAGGCGCGCAGCAGCACGGGTTCAGTTTGGCCGTTCAAGGTCAGGTTCAGCACGGAAGCGTGGAACTTTTCAACTTGCAGTTTGTGGTACAAATCGTTGTGATCCATTTCCAGCATGATGGCATCGCCCAGGCCGTACAGAACGCCTGGAACGCGCCCGGTGTGGCGCAGACGGCGGCTCGCACCCGTACCTTGCGCTTCGCGGGATGTTGCGGTGATTTCGATTGTGCTCATTGGTTTCTCCAAATAAAAACCTGCTCCGCGACCAGAGCAGGTCAGTTTGCCCTCACCACCATGGCAAGGGCGAATTCTTTAGTCCGTAAACAACGAACTGACAGATTCTTCGTTGTTGATGCGGCGGATCGTTTCCGCCAGCAATTCAGCGGTCGTCAACTGGCGAATACGGCCACATTTTTGCGCTGCTTCCGACAACGGGATGGTATCCGTCACGACCAACTCATCCAGCGCAGATTTTTCGATGCGCTCGATGGCCGGGCCAGACAGCACAGCGTGGGTACAGTAGGCCACGACACGGGCGGCACCCTTTTCCTTCAGGGCATTGGCCGCTTCGCACAGGGTGTTGGCGGTATCCACCAAATCGTCCATGATCAAACAAGTACGACCCACCACGTCGCCAATGATGTTCATCACCTTGGCGACATTCGGCTTGGGACGGCGCTTGTCGATAATCGCCAAATCGGCTTCCAGTTGTTTGGCCAGCGCACGGGCACGCACCACCCCGCCTACGTCGGGCGACACAATGATCAGATTGGGATAGTCATGCTTGGTAACATCATCCAGCAAAATTGGGCTGGCGTAGATGTTATCCACGGGAATATCAAAGAAGCCCTGAATTTGATCAGAGTGCAAATCCATGGTCAACAGCCGATCCACCCCGGCACCGGTCAACATGTCGGCCACCACCTTGGCGGTAATCGCCACACGGGCGGAGCGGGGGCGACGATCCTGACGGGCGTAGCCAAAATATGGCATCGCGGCAGTGATACGGCCTGCGGAAGCGCGCTTCAGCGCGTCAACCATGACCATCACTTCCATCAGATTATCGTTGGTAGGAGAACAAGTGGATTGCAACACAAAAACATCTTTGCCACGCACATTCTCCAGAATCTCAACCATGACTTCGCCGTCGGAGAATCTTCCGACATTGGCACAACCGAGGGGAATATTGAGTTGCTGGGCAACAGCGGCAGCGAGCTTAGGATTGGCATTACCAGTGAATACCATCAAGCTGTCTTGAGACATGTGAATCCTTTAAAAAAAATAAAAAGGCACACGCCTTGTGTTATGGCTGAGGAGGTAGGGATCGAACCTACGAATGCCGGAATCAAAATCCGGTGCCTTACCACTTGGCGACTCCCCAATAACTTACTGACACATCCAGTCATGCAACGGATGTTGATTTAAACCTTGCGCGAGGATACTTCGCATTTCGCTTGGCAACTGCCGGATAACTTCTTGCGCTTGCGCTTGCGTTTCAAACTCTGCAAACACACACGCACCAGAACCTGTCATCAATGCCTTGCCAAACTTTTGCAGCTCCGCCAAATATACCGCAACTTCCGGGAATAACTTACAAGCAACTGCCTGCAAATCGTTCTTTGGCTCCTGCTTCAAGAGGATTTCAATTTTGCATGAAATCGAATCCCTCGTCAAGTCTGAATGCGTAAAAATTTTTGCTGTCGGCACTTGTACCGGCGGAAACAGCACCACATACCAGCGCGGCGGCAAGGCGCACGCCTGCAAATCTTCGCCCACGCCTTCGGCAAACGCATTCTGCCCGAACACAAACACCGGCACGTCCGCGCCCAACTGCAACCCCAGCGCCATCAATCTTGCCCGACTCAGCCCCAAGCCCCACAGTCGATTCAGTGCCATCAAGGTAGTTGCGGCGTCCGAGCTGCCGCCGCCCAGCCCGCCCCCCATGGGAATGACTTTTTCCAATGTAATGTCCACACCCAAGGTGCAGCCGGTTTCTGCTTGCAACAAGCGCGCTGCCCGCACACACAAATCCTGCGCTTCCGGCACATCCGCCAGCGCATTCACCCGCCGCACCACACCATCCTGACGCAAATCAAAATGCAGCGTGTCCTGAAGATCAATAAAGCGGAACAGGGTTTGCAATAAATGATAGCCATCGGCACGCCGACCAGTGACGTGCAAAAACAGATTCAGCTTGGCCGGAGCCGGACAGGTTAAACGCATACTTACTCCACAGGGTTCCATACCCACTCATCCAGCAACAAGGTGACGCGTAAATCCTGATACTCCAGTTGCATGCGTATGGGCAGCGCTTCAGCCTGGGTATTCGGATAACGACTATAGCGAATGCGCCAGCCATTTTGCAGCAGGGTATCCACTTGGCCGCTGGCATTGCGACTTGCTTCCGCCGCCACGCCCGGCATGGGGCGCGCCAGCACCCAATCTTGCAATCCCGTCAGCGGCAAATACCAACCCAACACCTGCTGCATCAACCCTTCCAGCGTGTCGGCGGCTTGCACCTGCTGTTCACGTTGCAAAGTGGCATGCTGCGCATCGCGGTAAATACGCGCGGCGGTACTGCCCAGCGGGGTTAACAAGTCCACGGTGTCGGACTGCGCCCGATGTGTCCAGCGCAAACCGGCGGATTGACGCTTATCACCCTGCTGCACGGCGATGCGTCCGGTCAGCACAAAGGCATCCACCTTCGCAGTTGGCACCAACACCACCGGCGTGCTGGCGCAACCGGTCAACCACAGCAACAGCAACAGCCACAGCCAGCGCCACATTTCAGGGATTAAACTTTTTGATCACGGCTTCCAGCAAGGGATTGCCGGGATTATCTTTCAGACTACCCTGCCAAATTTTACGCGCCTCCTCCTTATCGCCGTGCATCCACAAGACTTCGCCCAGATGAGAGGCAATTTCGGGGTCTGGATTGCCCGCAAACGCCTTGCGCAACCATTTAATACTTTCCTCCAAATTACCGCTGCGGTAATAGCCCCAACCCACACTATCCATGATGGCCACATCGTCCGGTGCCAATTGATTGGCCTTTTGCACCAGGGCTATCCCTTCTTGAATGCGCACATTACGCTCCAGAAAGCTAAAGCCGAGTGCGTTGTAGGCATGCGCACGCTCCGGTTGCAACTGGATCAATTTGCGAAACAACTTTTCTGACACCTCATACAACGCAACACGATCCGCCAGCAATGCCGTTTCGTACAACAGATCAGGATCATTGGGATTGTTGTTCAGCGCCTGTTGCAACACTTGATAGGCTTCACGATCCTGTTTGGCATCGCGCAACAACTGCGCCTCCAGCAACAACAACTGCACGCGCTGCTCCTGATCCGCCGCCTTGACCTGATGCAACATCTGGCGCGCCTCTGACAGCTTGCCCTGCTGCCCCAACAGATAGGCGCTACGGAGCTGCGCTTTCAGCAAATATTCACCCGATTTGACCTGACGATAATGTTGCAACGCCGCCTCGCCATTCTTGTTGGCCTCGTGCAATTGCCCCAGATAAAACTGCAAGGTATTACTGTCCTTCTGGTTGCGCCCCAGCGCCGCCGATTGGCGCAACTGCGCCTCCGCTCCGGCGGCATCGCCCATTTGCAACGAGATCAGCGCCACTGCGAACGCCAATTCGGCATTATCAGGATCTGCTGCCAGCAACTGACTAAACTCCGCACGCGCCGGCGCATACTGCTTCATGTCCAGCAAGGCACGCGCATACTGCACGCGCACATCACGGGCATCGGGATGCGCCGTGAGGAACTCGCGCAACAACTGCAATGCCTCCGGCATGCGGGATTTCTGCAAAAGCTGCGCTTCCAGCACCACTGGGCGACTCCAATCGGGACGCAAACGACGCGCCTCGCGGACACGTTCCATGGATAAACTTTCCTCACCCGCAACCCGCGCCACCTTGGCAACCGCCCAGTGCCCCTCGGCAACCGTTGGATAGGGTTCGGCCAAATCACGCATCAACTTTAACGCCACTGCCTTATCGGCATAGGCTTCCACCACCGGCTCAATTTGCAGCAACAACTGCGGTGCACTGGCCGGATCCTGGCGTAACACTTTGGCAAACTGCACAGCCGCTTCCTTCACCTTGCCATCGCGCAACAACAACGAGGACAACAAGCGTGCTGGAATGGCAGAGTTGGGATCCAACGCTTCCCAAAGCTGAAACACCTCGATGCCACGTTTCATATTGCCGCCCTCCAACACCAACTGCGCCGCACGACGTGCCAGACGTGGATCGCGGGTTTGTCGCGCCGCCTCATACATGCCCTCCATGCTGACATCAGGATAGCCTCGTTGACTGGCCACCTCGGAAATCAGGATCTCGTATAGCAGCTCTTCGGTCAGATCGACATTGGGTAACGGGGGTGGCGTTTCCGCCACGGGGGCCGGTGCAGGCGCAGCAACAGGTGCTGCCACCGGGGTGGTTTGCGGCGCATGGGCGCAAGCGGTCAGCAACAGGCTGGATAAAATCAGAAGGTTCAGTTTGCTCATGGTGATTCGGCGAGGCGCAAGGGCGCACATATTAGCAAAAAGACCGCCAAAAGGATGCCTTCGCCTGCGGCAACATTTGCAATGCCCCTGCGCAGCCTGCGGCCAAGTCGCCACACACAGGTTACAAACTTTGCAGAGACAACAGGTAAAATCCGGTTTTACTCAAATTCCGTTCTGACATGACTATTCAATGGTTCCCTGGCCACATGGCCTCCGCCCGCAAGGAAACGGGCAAGGCAATGGAGTTTGTGGATGTGGTGGTAGAGGTGGTGGATGCCCGCATCCCGGAAGCCAGTTGCAACCCCATGATCCACGAGCTGCGCCGCTTTCGCCAACGCCCCTGCCTGAAAATCCTCAACAAGGTGGACTTGGCCGATCCCGCCGCCACGCAAGCCTGGCTCAATCATTACAACCGCCAGCCCGGTGTACGCGCCGTGGCGCTGAGTTGCAAGAATTTCGCCGATGCCGCCCGCGTGCCCAAGCTCTGCCAGCAACTTGCCCCGCACCGCAGCGACAGCCTGAAACCGCTGCGCATCATGATTATGGGCATCCCCAATGTCGGCAAATCCACCCTGATGAACAGCTTGCTGAAGCGCCGCGCCGCCAAGGTGGGCGACGAACCCGCCGTCACTAAAGCCTTGCAACGCATCCCACTCAGCCCCAGCGTCACGCTGATTGACTCCCCCGGCATGCTGTGGCCAAAGATCGCCCACCCGGAAGACGGCCTGCTGCTGGCTGCCGTGCACGCCGTCGGTCGCAACGCCGTGATTGAGGAAGAAGTGGCCGAATTTTTAGCCCATCAGCTCTTGGCGCGTTATCCCGCCGCCCTGGCCAAGCGTTACGGCATTCGCCCCGCTGAACTCGATGGCATGGGCGTGGTCGAAGCCGTCGCCGCCAAACGCGGTTGCATTTTGCGTGGCGAAATCGACCTGGAAAAAGCCGCGCTGATCCTGCTGACTGACTATCGCAACGGCACCTTGGGGCGCATCAGCCTGGAAACCCCGGAAACCCGGCAGGCGCGCGCACCAGCACCGGCGGAGACGGCGCAGGAGGATGCCACGACATAATCCCGAAAACTGGAGTCCAACATGACGGAAACCCTCGAAAAACCCGACATGGCCCGCACTGAAAAGGAGCTGGCCTATATCAACCACTTGTTGCAAAAACACAAGCTGGTGGAGGGTTTCGTCCGTCGTCAGGAAATGCCCAAGCACGACCTGGTGGAAATCCTGGTGCATAAACAAAACCTGGTGGAATTGCAAACCCTGCTCGACCGCCTGGACACCCTGTCGCTGACCCTGATTCTGGAAGTACTGCCTAGCGAAGACCGGCAAATTATCTGGGGTCTGTTGCGCGACGAGCGCAAAGAAGGCGTGCTGCTCAGCATCACCGACAACATCCGCGTAGAACTGGTGACGGAAACCAAGCCGCTCAACCGCAACATCCGCATCCGGGTGTTCGATTTGCACGAAGGTCGCTTGCGGCAAATTCCGGTGGAAACGCGGCAGGATTTGGCCCGCGCCAAACCGATCTGGGTGGACTTGATCGCACCGGAAGAAGAAGAACTGCAATGGGCGCACGACCTGTTTGGCGTGGAATTACACAATCCCAAGGAATTGACCGACCTGGAAACCAGCGCGCGCTTCTACGTCGAAGACAACGAGCAAATCCACCTGCACTCCGACTTTTTGCTCGACCGCGAGGACGAATCGCGCAACGTGCCGGTGGTGTTCATCCTGCACCAAGGCATGCTATTCACGGTGCGCAACGAAGAGCTGCCAGTGTTCCGCCTGCAACGCCTGCGCGCCCGCGCCAAAGCCGGTTACGTATCGGATGAAAAAGACGTGCTGCTGGATTTGTACGCCGCCGACGTGGAATATTCCGCCAACGCACTGGAAGACGTGTATGCCAAACTGGCCGGGGTCGGGCAACAAGTGCTGCGCTCACACATCACCGACGAGGAAGCCGCGAATATCCTGTCGGACATTGCCGAGGAAGAAGACCTGAACGGGCGCATCCGCCGCAACGTGCTGGATACCCGTCGCGCCCTGTCATTCTTGATGCGTGCCAAATTTTTATCCGAAGCCCAGCACGAAGACGTGCGCGAAATTCTGCGCGACATCGAATCACTGGACGGTCACACCGCATTTTTATTCAACAAAATCAACTTCCTGATGGACGCCACCGACAGCTCGGTGAACATCAACCAGAACAAGGACATCAAACGCCTGACTGTCATTAGCGTCGTATTCATGCCGCTCAATGTGCTGGCGGGCATTGGCGGCATGTCAGAATTTTCCATGATGACCAAAGAAATTCCCTGGCCGCTGGCCTATTCGATTTTTGCCATCATGCTGGTACTGGTTGGCTGGCTGACCTTCGTCGGGCTGAAATTTTTCGAGCGCCGACAAATCCGCATGTACACCGACGCCAAACGACGCGTGGGTTAAGATGGGGCAGGTGCGCGCAGCAACCCACCCTTTGGCAGCTATCCGCGCAGCATGATGATTTAAGGACGCGCTGAGTTAATCCATTCGCCCTGAGCTTGTCGAAGGGCACTGTGCATAACGCCTTGCTTGATTCATTCCACCATTCATGGTTCGCCAGGCTCACCACGAACCGAGGCATCAATCAGCGCTTCCTTTAACCGGGGAAACGGTGGATTGCCTACGGCGAATCCACCCTACCCTGCCATCAACGCCTCAATCTCCGCCACCGTTTTCGGCACCCCGGCGCTTAAAATCTCACAACCGTCGGCGGTTATCATCACATCGTCTTCAATGCGGATGCCAATGTTCCACAATTCCTCCGGCACATTGTCCGCCGGGCGAATGTACAGCCCTGGTTCGACGGTCAGCACCATGCCCGGTTGCAGATTGCGCCACTGGCCGTTGACCTTGTAATCGCCCACGTCATGCACATCCATGCCCAGCCAGTGCCCGGTGCGGTGCATATAAAAACGGCGGTAATCGCCGCGTTCCAGCACGCTGCCGACACTACCGCTGCACAGCTTCAAATCCAGCATGCCCTGCACCAGCACGCGCAACGCCGCCTGATGCGGATCGTCCCACGTTGCCCCAGGCCGCGCCGCCGCAATGGCCGCTTCCTGCGCCGCCAGCACAATCTCGTACACCGCCCGCTGCGCCGGGCTGAAACGGCCATTCACCGGGAAAGTGCGCGTGATGTCCGCCGCATAACCCTGCCACTCGCAACCTGCGTCAATCAACAACAACTCGCCGTCGCGCAAAATCTGATCGTTGCCCACATAATGCAGCACGCAACCATTCGCCCCGCCTGCCACAATCGCCGGATACGCCGCCGCCCGTGCGCCGTGGCGGGCAAATTCGTGCAGGCATTCCGCCTCCACCTGATACTCCAACTGGCCGGGACGGGTGAACTGCATCATGCGCCGATGCGCCGCCGCCGAAATCTCCCCCGCCCGGCGCATCAGCGCCAACTCGTGTTCATCCTTGAACAAGCGCATCTCATGCAACAGCCCACGCACATCCACCAATTCATCCGGGGCCAGCACCCCGCTGCGCGCCTTGGCCTGCACCGCACTGCGCACCGCCAACAGCCGCACATCCCAACCGCCGCCCAGCGGATAAAACAAACGCGGCTGATTGCCCATCAGCTCCGCCAGCTTCTCATCCAACTGCGCGATGGGATACGTCGCATCCACCCCCAGCGCGTCCTTGGCCGCCTCTACCCCCAGCCGGAAACCATCCCAAATCTCCCGCTCCGGGTCTTTCTCGCGGCAAAACAAAATACTCTGCGGCGCATCCCCGGCAATCAACACCAACACCGCCTCCGGCTCGGCAAACCCGGTCAGATAATAAAAATTGCTATCAAAGCGATACGGATAATGCGTATCCGCATTCCGCGCCACCTCCGGCGCAGTCGGAATCACCGCGATGCCGCGTTGCATGGCGGACAACAAACGGGCGCGGCGGGTAGGATAAGGCGTAGTCATGGCTGGTCTTTCTATCAAAATAAATGCCCGGATTTCGGTGTTGGATGCGACTCGATATTGCTCATAGCGTCTATGAACCAGAGAAGCAAGGGGGACTATCCACACCACCTGAAAGCAAAGCCGCAGGTGCGCGACTATAGCCGAAAAAAGCGCGCTGCCGCAAAGGCCGGCAAGATGCTTGAGGGTGAGGGTTTGCGGGTGATTAAGCGGGACAAAATAATTGAAAGAATCGCCACCACGTTTGGAGTGCGCGAGGGTGTTACGGTATCATCGCGCCCCATGACTAAATACATCTTTATTACCGGCGGCGTGGTTTCTTCCTTGGGGAAGGGCATTGCCGCCGCTTCACTGGCGGCTATCCTTGAATCGCGCGGCGTCAAGGTGACCATGCTCAAACTGGATCCCTACATCAACGTCGATCCCGGCACCATGAGTCCGTTCCAACACGGCGAGGTGTTTGTCACCGAAGACGGTGCGGAAACCGATTTGGATTTGGGGCATTACGAGCGGTTCATCTCGGCCAAGATGCGCAAAGCCAACAATTTCACCACCGGGCAAATTTACGAAAGCGTGATCCGCAAGGAGCGGCGCGGCGAGTATCTGGGCAAGACCGTGCAGGTGATTCCGCACATTACCAATGAAATCCAGGCCTTTATCGAGCGCGGCGCGGCGGCTTATCACGGCGAATCCGCAGCGGTGGCGATTGTGGAAATCGGCGGGACGGTGGGCGATATTGAATCGCTGCCCTTCCTGGAAGCGGCGCGACAAATGGGCTTGCGTCTGGGGCGCGACCGCGTGGCCTTTGTGCACCTGACTTTGGTGCCGTACATCGCCACGGCGGGCGAACTGAAAACCAAACCGACCCAGCACAGCGTGCAAAAGCTGCGCGAAATCGGCATTTTCCCCACCGCACTGTTGTGCCGCGCCGACCGCCGCATTCCCGACGACGAGCGTGCCAAAATCTCCCTGTTCGCCAATGTGCGCGAAGAGGCGGTGATTTCGATGTGGGATGCCGATAGCATCTACAGCATTCCGCAAATGCTGAATGACCAAGGGCTGGATCGCATCATCTGCGACGAGTTGAAGCTGGATTTGCCACCCGCCGATTTGTCGGTATGGGCCAAGCTGGTGGAAGCGCAAGCCAACCCGCAACACGCCGTCACCATCGGCATGGTCGGCAAGTATGTCGATCTGACGGAATCCTACAAGTCGCTGATTGAAGCGCTGCGCCATGCCGGGATTCATCTGCGCACCCAGGTCAACATTGAATATATCGACTCCGAGGCGCTGGAAGGCGCGGATGTCGCCGCAGCGCTGGGTCATCTGGACGCCGTGCTGGTGCCGGGTGGTTTCGGCATCCGTGGCACCGAAGGCAAAATTGCCGCCATTCGCTACGCCCGCGAAAGCCGCGTGCCTTACCTCGGCATTTGTCTGGGCATGCAGTTGGCGGTGATTGAATACGCCCGCCATGTGGCTGGCATGAGCGACGCCAACAGCACCGAATTCAATCTGGACACCGAGCATCCGGTGGTGGCGCTGATTACCGAATGGCGCGACCGCGACGGCAAGGTGGAAAAGCGCAGCCACGATTCCGACTTGGGCGGCACCATGCGCCTGGGTTCGCAACGCTGCCCCATCAAGTCCGGCACGCTAGCGCACCAGATTTATGGCGACGAGGTGAACGAGCGTCACCGCCACCGCTATGAAGTCAACAACTACTACGTGCCCGCGCTGGAGCAAAAGGGGCTGGTGATTTCGGCCCGCACCCCGACTGAAAACCTGCCGGAAATGATGGAGTTGCCGCAACATCCGTGGTTTGTCGGCGTGCAGTTCCACCCTGAATTTACCTCCAATCCCCGCGCCAGCCATCCGCTGTTCAAGGCGTTTGTCAGCGCCGCGCTGCAACATCAGGTACAACCCGAATGAAACTGTGCGACTTTGAAGTCGGGCTGAATCAGCCCCTGTTTTTGATTGCTGGCCCGTGCGTGATTGAATCGCAGCAACTGGCCATCGACACCGCCGGGCAATTGCAGGAAATCTGCAATGAACTGGGGATAAACTTCATCTACAAATCCTCCTACGACAAGGCCAATCGCAGCTCCGGCAAGTCGTTTCGGGGTTTTGGTATGGATGAAGGGCTGCGGATTCTGGCCGAAGTGCGCAGTCAACTGGGCGTGCCGGTGCTGACCGACGTGCATGACGAAGACGAAATCGCGCCAGTGGCCGCCGTGGTGGATGTGCTGCAAACGCCCGCTTTCCTGTGCCGCCAGACCGATTTCATCCAGGCCGTGGCGCGCTGCGGCAAGCCGGTGAACATCAAAAAGGGCCAGTTTTTGTCGCCGTGGGACATGAAAAACGTGATCGACAAGGCACATGAAGTCAGCAGCGCCGACAACCTGATGGTGTGTGAGCGCGGCGCGTCGTTTGGCTATAACAATCTGGTCAGCGACATGCGCTCGCTGGCGGTGATGCGCAACACCGGCTGCCCGGTGGTGTTCGACGCCACGCATTCGGTGCAACTGCCTGGCGGGCAAGGCACCTCCTCCGGTGGCCAACGCGAATTCGTGCCGGTGCTGGCGCGGGCGGCGGTGGCCGTGGGCGTGGCCGGTCTGTTTATGGAAACCCACCCTGATCCGGCCCGTGCGCTGTCGGATGGGGCCAATGCCTTCCCGCTGGGGCATATCAAGGCGCTGCTGTCCACCCTGAAGGTACTGGACGCCGCCGTTAAACAGCAGGGCTTGATCGAAGAAACGATCGACTTTAGTAGTATTTGAGTGAGTGACTAGGAAGAGAGAAGAGAGAAATGAGCGTTATCGTGAATGTAACCGCCCGTGAAGTGTTGGACTCGCGCGGCAATCCCACTGTTGAAGCAGATGTTCTGCTGGAATCCGGCGCGCTGGGCCGCGCCGCTGTACCCTCCGGTGCCTCCACCGGCGAAAAGGAAGCCATCGAACTGCGTGATGGCGACAAGAAGCGCTACTTGGGCAAGGGCGTATTGAAAGCGGTGGAAAACGTGAACACCGAAATCGCCGAAGCCATCGTCGGCATCGACGCCTCCGAACAAGCCTTTATCGACAAGGTAATGATTGACTTGGACGGTACCGACAACAAATCCCGTCTGGGTGCCAACGCCATTCTGGCCGTGTCGATGGCCGTGGCGCACGCTGCTGCCAAGGACGCCGGCCTGCCGCTGTTCCGCTATTTGGGCGGCTCCGCCAGCATGGACATGCCCGTGCCGATGATGAACGTGATTAACGGCGGCGCGCATGCCAACAACAACATCGACATGCAGGAATTCATGATTATTCCCGTGGGCGCACCGACCTTCAGCGAAGCCATTCGCTACGGCACCGAAGTGTTCCACGCTCTGAAGAAGCTGATCGACAGCAAGGGCATGTCCACCACCGTCGGCGATGAAGGTGGCTTCGCCCCCAATCTGGAAAGCAACGAATCCGCCCTGCAACTGATCGTGGCGGCGATTGAAGCCGCCGGTTTCGTGCCCGGTGCGGATGTGGCGATTGGTCTGGATTGCGCCAGCTCCGAGTTCTACAAGGACAGCCTGTACCACCTGGATTCCGAAGGTCTGAAACTGACCTCGCAACAATTCACCGACTACCTGGCCAATTGGGTCGATAAGTACCCCATCGTGACGATTGAAGACGGCATGAGCGAACACGACTGGGCCGGTTGGAAAGTGCTGACCGACCGTCTGGGCAAGAGCGTGCAACTGGTGGGCGACGACGTGTTTGTGACCAACACCAAAATCCTGAAGGAAGGCATCAAGCAAGGCATCGCCAACTCCATTCTGATCAAGATCAACCAGATCGGCACCTTGAGCGAAACCTTCGCCGCGATTGAAATGGCCAAGCGTGCGGGCTACACCGCCGTGATTTCGCACCGCTCCGGCGAAACCGAAGACAGCACCATTGCCGACATCGCCGTGGCCACTAACGCCCTGCAAATCAAGACTGGTTCGTTGAGCCGCTCGGACCGTATGGCCAAGTACAACCAACTGCTGCGCATCGAGGAAATGTTGGGCGACACCACCAGCTACCCTGGTCGTGAGGCTTATTACCAAATCCGCAACTAACGCGACACAAGGCGGGCATAGCCCGCCTTTTTAACGTGACCACCATGAAATCCCTCACCACCGCATTACTGGCCTTGCTGCTGATCTTGCAATACCCGCTCTGGCTGGGCAAAGGCGGCTGGATCAAGGTTTGGGATCTCAATCGCCAAATCGAGCAACTGGAACGCAGCAATCAGCAGGCCGAAGCCCGCAATGCCGTGCTGGATGCCGAAGTGCGCGACCTCAAGGACGGCACCGCCGCCATCGAGGAGCGTGCCCGCTTGGAATTTGGCATGCTCAAACCCCACGAAACGTTCTATCAAATTCAAGCCAAATCCGCGCCCGCCGCCGTTTCGGCAGTTTCCGCCACACCCAGCGTTACGCACCGCTGACATCACATTCAATTTCGCGGCACCTGCACCGAAAATGTGGGTTTTTATTGTGTAATTCCTCTAGAATAGTCGCCCAATGCCACGACGGCATTACCCCTAACCCCCAATTTACCCATAGGAGATTCGCAATGAAAACCTTTCAAAAGTTGTTGCTCAGCTTGGTCGGTGCCGGCCTGATGATTACTGCCTCCAGCATTACTTGGGCTGCGGATGCTCCCAGCAAACCCTCGATGAGCGAAGAAGATCGCCGCGAAGCCATGCGCCAAAAACGCCGCGAACAATCCATGCGCGAACGTGATTCTGTCATGAAGCGCGAACCCCGCCGCGACAACAACAATGCCCCAGCCGCAGGTGGCAACAACAATGACCGCAACGCCAAACCCGCTCCAAACAAACCAGAACGTCCGGCCAAGCAGCCTCGTGGCAAGCGCGGCGCTCAGGCGAACAACTAATCAACGCAGGGCGACCCTAGGGTCGCCCTGTTTTTTGCAGGAGAGTTCTCATGTGTTTACGCTATTGCATCCTTGCGCTGCTGTTCGTCAGTTCACTGCTGCAAGCCGAAGAGCTGGTCACCTTGAGCATCATTGAGCGGCCACAAAACCGCGAACTCCTGATCTACAGCGCCCATCACCAGCGCTACGTCGCCGGTGAGGTCAAGCAGCGCTATGCCGTGCGCTTGAGCAATCGTAGCAACGAGCGCGTGCTGGTCATTCTGTCGGTGGATGGCGTAAATGCCATCAGTGGCGAAACGGCGGCCCCGGAACAAACTGGCTACGTGCTGGATCCTTATGAGCAAGCCGATATTGCCGGCTGGCGCAAAAGCGAGCGCGAAGTCGCCCAGTTCTATTTCACTGCCTTGCCGGACAGCTACGCAGCCCGCACCCAGCGCCCGGACAATGTTGGCGTCATCGGCATCGCCGTCTTTCAGGAAAAGCGCCGCCCACCCCCGCCCGTACCGCAGTATCTGGAAGAGCGCAGTCGCAGCAACGGCCTGGATGCCGCCGCCGCGCCACAAAAACGTGACACTCGCCTGGGCACCGGCCATGGCGAACGTGAATATGCCCCCGTCACGCATACTCAATTTGAACGCGCCACCACCCAACCGGCACAAATGAGCACCCTGCGCTACGACACCCGGCAACATCTGATCGACCAGGGCATCATCCCGGCACCCCGCGAACCGCAAGCCTTCCCTAACCGCTACGTCCCCGATCCGCCCCCCCGGCGCTAATGCATGCAGATGGGTAGGTACCGCAAGAACCTTGCCAACCTGCTAAAATGCGCGAGTTTTTATCTCGGATTTACCCGTCATGACCATTGCCCAATTCAGCATGAACCCCGCCGAAAAACGCGCCAGTTATGGCTTGGCGGGCATTTATGGCCTGCGCATGCTGGGCCTGTTCATCATCTTGCCGGTGTTCGCGCTGTATGCCAGTCACCTGCCCGGCGGCGAAAATCACACCTTGATGGGCCTAGCGCTGGGCGCTTACGGCCTAACCCAAGCCATTTTGCAAATTCCCGCCGGTTGGCTGTCCGACCGCTATGGCCGCAAGCCGGTGATTTATGCCGGACTGGTGGTGTTTGCCATCGGCAGTCTGATTGCCGCCTCGGCGGACAGCATTTACGGCGTGATTCTGGGCCGCACCATTCAAGGCGCGGGCGCAATCAATGCCGCCGTGATGGCGCTGACCGCCGATTTAACCCGCGAAGAAGTGCGCACCAAAGCCATGGCGATGATCGGCATGACCATTGGCCTGACTTTCTCCTTCTCGCTGATTTTGTCGCCTGTATTGAACCAATGGATGGGCGTGCCCGGTCTGTTCGCGCTGACCGGCATCCTGTCGGTGGTGGCCATTCTGCTGGTGCGCTTCATTATCCCCAACCCCAAACTGACGCATTTCCACAGCGACACCGAAGCCAGCGGCAAAAAATTCCGCGAAGTGCTGCGCAATCCCGATTTGCTGCGTCTGGATTTCGGCATTTTTTCCCTGCACGCCATTCTGATGTCGGTGTTCATGCAGGTGCCCTTCATTCTGGAAAGCAACGGCCTGCCCGTCACCGGGCACTGGAAAATCTACCTGCCGGTCATGCTGATTGCCTTCATCCTCATGGTGCCGCCCATCATCATCGCCGAGAAAAAAGCCAAAATGAAGCCGATCTTCCTGCTGGCCATTGCCCTGGCGCTGGGCGCGCAAGGCTTGTTGCTGGCCGGGCAACACAGCCTGTGGCTGGTGGCCTTTGCCCTGCTGGTGTTCTTCACCGCCTTCAACATTCTGGAAGCCACCCTGCCCTCGCTGATTAGCAAAATCGCCCCTCTGGCCGCCAAGGGCACCGCCATGGGGGTGTACAGCAGCGTGCAATTTTTTGGCGCGTTTTTCGGTGCCAGTATGGGCGGCGTGCTAATGCAATTCGTCGGCCACGACAGCGTATTGCTATTCTCCATGCTGCTGCTGGCAACCTGGTTGCTGGTTGCCAGTGGCATGCGCCCCCCCAAAGCCGTCACCACCAAGCTCTATCACCTCGCCCCGCTCAGTGACACCGCAGGGCAACAATTGCAACAACAACTGGCCGCCATTCAGGGCGTGCATGAAGTCGTCGTCATCGCCAGCGAAGAAATCGCCTGCCTCAAGGTCGAAATGAGTGGCTTTGACGAAGAAAAAGTACAACAACTTGTTTTAAAAGGAACGCAATATGTCGGTTAATAAAGTCATTCTTGTCGGAAACCTGGGCAAAGACCCCGAAATCCGCTACCTGCCCAGCGGCGAAGCCGTCGCCAGCGCCACCCTCGCCACCACGGACAAGTGGAAAGACAAATCGGGCCAAATGCAAGAGCGCACCGAATGGCACAACCTCAGCTTCTTTGGTCGCCAGGCGGAAGTCGTCGGGCAATACCTGAAAAAAGGCTCGCAAATCTACGTCGAGGGCAGTATCCGCACGGAAAAATGGCAGGACAAGGAAGGCAAGGATCGCTACACCACTAAAATTGTGGTCAACAGCATGCAAATGCTGGGGAGCCGACAAGGCGGTGGCAATGGCGGCGGCAGTTCCAGTGGCTATCAAGGCGGCGGCGACGAACAATTCGACCAACGCCCCAGCGCCCCAGCCCAACGCCCGGCAGCCGCCCCTAGCCGCCCCGCTGCACCGCCACCGGCGAAAAACAACTTCGACGACTTTGACGACGATATTCCGTTCTAACGCGAATGGGCGGCCACACCTTCATGGCCGCCCCACTCGGCGCAAATCCGCCAAAAGAAAAACCCGCCCAATGCTGCTAGGCGGGTTTTTTGTTTTTCCGGCGTGATTACCGTCCGCTGGATTTGGCGGTGGCGAGGCTGCTGTTGATGTCGCGGCGCAGGATTTTGCCGTTTTTGGTGCGAGGGAAGTTTTGCGCCAAGTAAATGGTTTTCGGGGCTTTGTAGGCGGCGAGGTGTTCGCGGCCAAAGGCCAGGAGCTCGTCGGCGCTGGTGCTGCTGTCGGGGTGCAGAATCACGTAGGCGACCACCAGCAATTTGTCCTTTTCGATTTCCTCGCCCACGGCGGCACAATCGGCCACGGCGGGGTGGGACTTCAGCACGCGCTCGATTTCATACGGCGACACGCGGTAGCCGAAGCTCTTGATGATGTCGTCGCGGCGGCCCAAGAACCAAATGTAGCCATCCTGATCGTAGCGGGCGTAGTCGCCGGTGAAGAACCAGCCGTCGTGCACCAGCTTGGCAGTTTCTTCCGGCATTTGCCAGTAGCGCAGGAACAGGCCGGGGTCGTCCGCTGGCACGCAGATCATGCCCTCCTCCCCTGCCGCCACGGGTTGCAAGGTGACGGGGTCGAGCAAGCGGATGGCGTGCCCCGGTTGCGGGAACCCAGCAGAGCCGGGGCGGATGGGGCGGAATTTGCTCTGACTGAGGTAGTAGGAAAATTCCGACATGCCCACCGCTTCATAAATATCCACGCCAAAGCGTTCGTGCCATTGGCTCAACACTTCATCCGACAGGTGTTCCCCGGCGCTCATGCAGTGACGCAGGCTGGGCACGTCGGCACGGCGGTAGCTGCTCTTTTGCACGATTTGGCGGTAAATGGTCGGCACGCCGATGAAAATGGTGGCGTTGTGCTTTTTAATCAGGCGCGGCCAGGTATCGACGTTGTTTTTGCCTTCGTGCACGATGACGGTTTTGCCGCGATACAGCGGATCCATCAGGCCGGAACCCAGCACATACGTCCAGTTGAACTTGCCGGAGTGCATGATGCGGTCATCCGCGCCGTCGGCAAAATCAAACCAATAGGTCGAAGCGGGCGTGCGACCAATCAGGGCGCGGTGGGCGTGCAGCACGCCTTTGGGGTAGCCGGTGGTGCCGGAGGTATA
>DHYQ01000047.1 GCA_002414205.1 Gallionellaceae bacterium UBA5126
CCGAAATTACGAGACCACCTCTTTACGCTGCGCTAATCGCCCCTTGTATTATCCATCCCGCAGCAAACCCCTACGTTCCTGCGTAACGCAGTTGCGTACGCTATTTGGATGGATTAGCCACCGCTTTGACTTGTGCAATAAATGCCCTCTTGTCCGTATTCACTGTTAGTTTATTCAGATAAAACGAACCGCTGCCGACGAGCCACAATAGCTTGTCAAACTCGTATGGAATAAGCTGGTTACGTCGGCAATAGTTAACAACATCCTTGAACACTCCAAAGTCTGTAGTGGCCTCAGTGATGCCCAAAGCTCGTGTAATGTCATTGATATGTGTGTCCGGTTTCACAAACTCTGAGTATCCATTCTCTTTCAGAAAATCGCACGCCAGAGCAAAACCGAAGCCAAACAATTCCTCTTTAAGCAGAAGCGGCAACGCAAGCTTTGAATGTTCATTGAAATAAAATCCCTCGACGAATTTGTGGAAAGCATCTGCTGATTCAAATGAACTAATGAACCGAGCGCAAGAGAGGATGGATTGGGTATATATGACCCAATAATTTTTGCGGTTTGTTGGAACAATTCGCCCTGGGACACTCACCCCACTTTTTTGGATTGCCTCAAGGAGCTGCTCCCAAGTCTCGTAATTCTGAGTGACCTTACTCGGTGAAAAATTGAATAGGACGGAAGCCAAATTATCTATGTTTCCAATAGCATTCGGCATACCTTGCCTGTTTTGGGCATGCGTAAGCATCGAGCGAAACAAATCTTCGATACTTTCCTTTTTCTGGGTCTTCCAGAGCGACAAATGCGCATCCAGTATCTCGTCTGTTACACCTAGCTTCTGAAGAAGGTAACTTCGAGCTTCTTCAACTAAGAGAGAGGAATCCATAATTACTCCGTGTGGCTAATGTGAAGTTGTGCCGCATATAGGTGAACTGGTGCCCAATGTTTACCACATGCTGGTATCGCCTTTGCTGGGCTTCGCTGACGCTCAACCCAGACTACCGGCCTGCCCGTGCCTATTCGAGCACGCGGATATTAAAAATCCGGTGAAAGTTAACCACTTCAAAAATATCCCGCACATGACTGAAGGGATGCAGCAGGGTGACCTGCTTGTTCACCCCTTTGGCCCGCTCGTTCAGCAACATCAGCATGTCGAGCGCATCTTCATGCGAATAAATCCACTGCAGAGAGATCCACCGCAATTTCTCGAATCTCGGCCTGATCGAGCAGCGGGCTGTATGCCTCCTTGAATGCCCGGTGCACGGTGTGATCAAACTTGGCCGGCATGTGTAGGCACGCCACCGCTCCCGCCAGAACAACCTGAATTGTCATATTTTCTCCGATAAGATCGCGTGGCTTCGCCGTAGGCAATCCAGCATTTCTCTTGTTAAATCATCGTGCTGCGTGCAGGCCAACCAAACGATGGACTCCCCCCCACAACAACCACACGGGCGCGGCATTATAGGCTGGAACGATAGCCAGTTGCGCGTGCCATTTCACCGCCGCTACACCACCAACCTCCCCCGCTTTTCCGCCAACCCGATGACTGCCTTTACCCCGGCGTTGAAGGCCAAAAAATCCGCTTCAATCCTGTCGCTGAAGATCACGCCATTTTCGGGCATGAGGGAGGTGAGGTGCAGCGGTTGATTGGCGTCGATGCGGCTATGCACCAAGTTGGTCTTGCAAATTATCTAGACAATCCAGCAACCACAAGCATTTCCGGCGGTTTGCCGGTGCATTAAGCGCGTGCATTTAATGAGGCCACTTGTATAATCCCCGCACCCCGCAGCATTGCGGGGAAATTTGTCCTAACACTACATTCATGGGAGAGTGTCATGTTGCTGAAAGTCGGTTCAAAAGGTGAAGAAGTAAAACAACTACAACAAAAATTGGGTCTGACTGCGGATGGTGGTTTCGGGCCAGGTACGGAAAAGGCCGTGAAGGATTGGCAAGCGGCGAATGGTTTGACCGCCGATGGTCTGGTGGGTGATGCCACTTGGGCCAAGTTGATGGGCGATGCGGCAGCTCCTGCTGCCAGCGCAGCGCCCGTGGCGAATGTCGGTGATTTGAAATTGAGCAGCCTGCAAGGGGTGATTCCCGATGCGGTGTTGGCGATGATTCCCGATTGCGTGGAAAAATTCCATATCAACACCCCGCTGCGTCTGGCGCACTTTTTGGCGCAATGCGGTCACGAAAGCGGTAATTTCAAGGCCACGCAGGAAAATCTGAATTATTCCGCCGATGGTTTGACGAAGATTTTCCACAAATACTTCCCGGATGCAGACACCGCCAATGCCTACGCCCGCCAACCACAAAAAATCGCCAATCGCATTTACGGCAGCCGCATGGGCAATGGTGATGAAGCCAGCGGCGACGGCTGGAAGTACCACGGTCGCGGCTATATTCAACTGACTGGCAAGGACAACTACACGGCCTTCTCCAAGTCCGTGGGCGTGGATTGCGTGAATGATCCTGACAGCGTGGCAACCACGTATGCACTGCTGTCTGCCGCTTGGTTCTGGCAATCCCGTTCGCTGAATACCTCGGCGGACAAGGGCGCTGGCGACGACGCCATCACCGAAATCACCAAAAAAGTGAACGGCGGCACCTTGGGTCTGGACGATCGCAAGGCGCATTTCCTGTCCTTCTACAAACTGTTGGCATGAACATCCGCGCCCTCGTGATCGGCAGTGTTTTTCTGGCGGCAGGCGCTCCGGCGCTGGCTGCCGGGACGCATTGCAGTCAGGCGGAAGAAACGGTGTTTTCCTGCAATCTGGGGCACAAGGTGGTGTCGGTGTGCGCATCCCAGGAAGTCACGCAACATAGCGGCTATATCCAATACCGCTTTGGCGCGCTGGGCCGGAAACCTGAACTTTCCTTTCCCAAAACCACGGTTAAACCCGGCAAGGTCATCCAGGCCCGCACCTTGATGTTTGCAGGCGGCGGCGGGGATTACCTGCGTTTCAACAGCGGCAAAACCTCGTACATCGTGTACTCGGCGATAGGCAAAGGCTGGGGCACCAAGGATGGCGTGGCGGTGGAACGTCATGGCAAACTGGCCACCCACCTGGAATGCCAGGACGTGCCCACTTCCAAGATGGGACGTTTTTTCTTCGACCAAGCGGGATTGCGTGAGGATGCGCGGGAGTTTGAATTGCCGTAACCGTTGTTTTCAAACTGCGTTCAACAGATGACAGGGTGCTTGGCACCCTGTTGTCATTTTGACTCCCCGCAAAAATGGCGCAATGCGCTGCGCTTATTGATGCCCTACGTCGCCGCGCCCTTTACGGCAAACACTGCACCACTGTCGTTTCACAAATCGCGCCACCCGCGCCGTGGTTTTGCTGTTGCCATTGTTGATAGGCGCTGAGGAAAGATTCCGGGTACACCGCGCCCTTGTTGAGCGGCTGGCGTATGCTGCGCAGCAAGGCCGCTTCACGAATCGCCATGTGCTTGGCGAGATGCTGGATTTTCCACACCGGATCGCCCTTGCGGCGGGCAATCACTTCGAGGTGATACACGCCGCTCTCCCGCCCCTGACTCAGGTTGTGGATGATGAGCCAACGCTTTTCCTGCGCCGTGGCCTCCAGCGACCAAATGCCACTGGGGTGGTCATGCAGCCCCGCCCCCCACGCCGGGAAAGCCAACAGCAAAGCAAACCAGCGCATGGCCAGGTGCACCATAGCGTTGCGGTGCGTCTTCATCGTCCGCTGCGCAAGGTGATGCGCAAAATTTCCGCCTGCGTGCCCAAGCGCATACGCGGCCCCCAGGTGCCGGTGCCTTGCAGCACGATCACGCTCAGGTCTGGCAAGTTGTAGCGGCCATTCAACAGCGGGAAACGCTGCTGCACCAGATAACCAAACGGCCAGATTTGCCCGCCATGGGTATGCCCGCTCAACATGACCTCCGCGCCGTGCCGCGCCGCCGCACTGGGTAAATGTGGCTCATGCGACAACAACAAAGTGGCGGCATACTGCGGATGCTGGCGCAATGCCTGGGTAGCGAACACGTCGGCTTGGGCTTGGCTGGTGGTGTTGTCCAACCCCGCCAGCACCAAACCTGGGCGTATCTCCGCCCAACGATTGCGCAGCAATTCCGCGCCAGCGCTGCGGAACAAGGCGGTGGGTTCCGGCGGCTGGGGGCCGTAACCTTCATGGTTGCCCATAATCGCCCACACGCCGAGTGGCGCGTGTAATTGGCGGAATTCCGCCAGCATGGCCGCTGTCGGCGGCGCATAGCCTTCAAAAATATCGCCCAGCAACAAAATTACATCCGGCTTTTCCGCTTGTACTTGTGCCACCCGCGCGGCAATCCAGCGCGCATCCAGCACCGGGCCGACGTGCATATCCGACATCGCCACGACCACCGTGCCATCCAGCGCGCGCGGCAACTGTGGCAATCGGACTTCATGCGCCACTACCACCGGTGGCTGCATCCCCTGATACAGCCCCCATAATGAAGCGGCCAAGCCCGACATCAACGCCGCAGTACGCAACGCCGTCTGCCAGCGCAACCACCAGCGTCCAGCGCCCGTCACCAAATCCAGCGCCAAAAAATGTACAAACAGCAAAAACGCTATGCCCAACCAAGCCATGCCAAAATATTCCAGCGCCCAAGCCCACCCGCTTTCCGCTTCAGGCCGCCAGAGTCGATCCACGAACAACAACCCCCAACACAACGCCCCAATACGGTACAGCGTCTGCACCGACACGCGCCGCGTAAGCCAAGGCAAGCGGCCCAGATGCCACCAAACATACCCTTGCATCAGCGTAACCACCGTCATCATGATGACAATAAACATTGCATTCCCCTGCTTTTCAAAAAATGGCGCGATGATAACGAAAAACAGCTCACGGCATCCTGCACAAAACTGACACACATTTGCGGCATGCTAACGCTTTGTCCCATAATCCGCCGCTCCCCCAATCCATGCGGCTCAGCCGTTTTCAGGAGACGCTCCATGCTGTCACGATTACGCTTGTTGTTGGTTCTATCGCTGTATTTTTGTACGTTTAACCTCTGGGCTGCGGAAGACCTGTTGGCGCGGATTCAAGCCTTGACGCCGCTGATCGGCAGCTATCCGCCCAATCTCCCGGATGACAACGCCAAACGTGCCGTAACCCAACGCTATGAAGCGCTGAAAGCCGAATTGGATCGCGAGTTAAGCGCCCATCCCGATGCGCTGGAAGTCCGATACCAGCGCGGCTATTTGCAGGCACTCGGTCACAACTTTGACTATCCACAGGCATGGAAAGGCGCCAGTGACGATTTGCGAGCCGTCTTGCGCAAAAACCCCCAGCATCTGCCCGCCTTGCTACAACTGGGGCAACTGTGGGTCAACAGTGACCTCACGCTGGCCGGCAAGGCAGAACAACTGTTTCGTGCCGCCCAGTGCATACAAGGGGAGACTCCGCTGGAAGATGCCCAGCGCGGCCTGTTTTTTGCCTTTTACTACCAGGGAAAAATGCGCGACGCCTATCTGCAAGGACAATACCTGACAAAAACCTGGCCCGAAAACCGGCAATATCTGGCGTTGTACAACATGGTGCGTAGCGTCCTCAAACGCACACAACAAACGCTCCCGACAGACGCAAAAATCGCCATTTCCTGTGAACCAGGCGACCCCGCAATTCCTTGAATATGCCAAAAATCCAAGCCTTTATGTCAAGTAAGGGCACGAAAATTGCTTTGAAAAAACATCGTGCATCTCGAATAATTGACGCTTTGCGCTATACTGCGCGCCAGCAAATGCACAAGTTTAATTTTGACTATTGAGAAGAGTGACACAACTATGGAAAAAAGTACCTCCTACATTTTGCAGGTTCGTCCTAAAATCCCGGCGCGATTGGCGCGACTGGAAGAGCTGGCCAACAACCTCTGGTATAGCTGGGATCGCCCTACCCGTGCGCTGTTTGCCCGCCTGCACCCCGGTCTGTGGCGTGCCACCGGCCAGAATCCCAAGGCCTTTCTGAAGCGCGTCGATGAACAGCGCCTGCTGGACGCATCGGAAGACCAAGTCTTTATTGGCAACTTCAACCGCGTGCTGGCCGCGTTCGACACCTATCACGACCAACGCCAACCGACAACCGGTGCCGATTGGCTGCGTAAGGATGATCTGGTGGCCTATTTCTGTGCCGAATTCGGTTTCCACGAAAGTTTCCCGATTTACTCCGGTGGCTTGGGCATTCTGGCCGGTGACCACTGCAAGGCCGCCAGCGATTTGTGCCTGCCTTTCATCGGCGTCGGTCTGCTGTATCGCCAAGGCTATTTCCACCAAACCATCGACAACGATGGCAACCAAATTGCCACCAACACCGATTCCAACTTTGAAGATTTGCCCATTTCGCCAGCCCTGAATGCCGCCGGTGAAGAAGCCTACACTTGGCTGGATATGCCCGGTCGTCGCGTGCACATCAAGGTTTGGCAAGCCAAGGTCGGCCACATCACGCTGTACCTGCTGGACACCGATCTGGAAAACAACAACGAACACGACCGCGACATCACCCACCGTCTGTACGGCGGCGATACCAGCACCCGTATTGAACAGGAAATCGTCTTGGGCATTGGCGGCGTGCGCGCCCTGCAAGCACTGGGCCTGAAACCCAGCGTGTGGCACATCAACGAAGGCCATGCGGCTTTCCTGGTGCTGGAACGCATTCGTGGCAAGATTTTGAATGAGCAAATGGACTTCGCCAGCGCGCTGGAATGCGTGTCGGCCAATACTATTTTCACCACTCACACCCCCGTGCCTGCCGGTCACGATCATTTCAGCGAAGAGATGATGAGCCGCTACTTCGAGGCTTACTATCCCGAACTAAAGCTGGACCGCGAAGGTTTCCTGAATCTGGGCCGCACCCCCAACAGCAGCGACTTCAACATGACCGCGCTGGCCATTCGTGGCACCCGCTTCAACAACGGCGTGTCACGCATTCACGGCGATGTGTCGGCGAAAATTTGCGGTGACATGTGGCCCACCATCGAGCATGCGGAAAATCCCATGACTTATGTGACGAACGGCGTGCATGCCCCAACCTTCCTGTCCACTGAGTGGATCGAAGTGTTCGATCGCCACATGGGTTCGGAGTGGAGTGCGCGCCTGAATGACGTGGATTACTGGAACGCCGTGGACAACATCCCCGATCACTTGTTCTGGAGTGTGCGTCAATCGCTGAAGTCCAAGATGCTGAATCTGGTGCGCGAACGCATCACCGCCCAGCACTTCCGCAACCACGGCTCTGAGGCACACTTGGATCGCATGCTGAAGTACGCCAACCCGGAAAACCCCAACATCCTGACCATCGGCTTTGCCCGCCGCTTTGCCACTTACAAGCGCGCCACCATGCTGTTCAGCAATCTGGACTGGCTGCGCGCCATCGTCAACGATCCTGAACGCCCCGTGGTGTTCATCTTCGCTGGTAAGGCCCACCCCGCCGACGTGCCCGGTCAGGACTTGATCCGTCACATCACCCGCATCGCCAAGATGCCGGAATTTGAAGGCAAGATTCTGATGGTGGAAGGCTACGATCTGGCGCTGGCGCGCAAGTTGGTGTCCGGTGTGGACGTGTGGTTGAACAATCCGCTGTATCCGTTGGAAGCCAGCGGCACCTCCGGCATGAAGGCTGGTTTGAACGGCACGATCAACCTGTCGGTGCTGGACGGCTGGTGGGGCGAAAGCTACGACGGCAAAAACGGCTGGGCCATCAAGCCCACTTCGGAAAACTTGAGCGACGATACCCGCACCAGCGAGGAAAGCCGCACCTTGTTCGAGCTGTTGCAAGATCAGGTCGCGCCGCTGTACTACGGTCACAGCAAGATGGGTTTGTCGCCGGAATGGGTGCGCATGTCCAAGCGCTCCATGGCCACCATCATGCCGCGCTTCAATGCCAAGCGCATGGTGGGCGAATATCTGGCCAAGTGCTACCTGCCCGCCAGCCAGCAATACCGTTTGTACAAGGACAATCAATACCAAAACTCGCGCTTCATCGCCGATTGGAAGGCACGTGTACGTCACGCCTGGCATGGCGTCACACTGCGTCGTCTGGATGCGCCCGTGGCGGAAATCAACTATGGCGATGCCATCCGTCTGGAAATGGC
>DHYQ01000046.1:0-5351 GCA_002414205.1 Gallionellaceae bacterium UBA5126
TTGTAATTGCCCTCGCCGCTGTGACGGGCCTGATGCTCAATATCTACGCTGGTGATGGCCCGCGTGACGTCCAGAATCAGCCCGTCCAGATAGGGGTAGGGGCCGTCATATTGAATCACCTCGGCCACCACCTCGGCGCGCAGGGCCTTGAAGGACGACAGATACAGCCCACGCGGCTTGCCCAGCAAATGCGTCGCCACCCAGTCGTTGAAGGCACTGCCCCATTGCTTCCAGGCGGCATGCTGGCGGTTCAGGTAGCGGGTGTAGCACACGTCATAGCCCTCTTCCAGCGCCGCCAGCATGTGGGCAATGGCTTCCGGCGGATGTTGCAAATCGTCGTCCATCGCCACCACATATTGCCCACGGGCCTGGTTCAACCCGGCCAATATGGCATTGTGCTGACTGAAATTGCGCCGCAGCGACACCCCACGCACAAACGGGTAGCGCAGCGCCAGCTCGCGGATCACCGCCCAACTGTTGTCCGGGCTGGCGTCGTTGACCAGAATCAGCTCGAAACCATGCAGCAAATTCAGCGCGCTGATTTCCTGCTGCACTTTTTCCACCAGCAGCGGCAAAATTGGCGCGCTGCGATACACCGGCACCACGATGGACAAACTAAGCGGGTTCATAGTATTTCCTCAGGACACGCACGAGGTAGTCGTGCTCAAAATCAACGCCCAGCTGCGGCAACAGGCGCAGCATGTCGCTGACCTCAATCGGGTAATGGTAGCCGCGTGGTTCCAGATGATAGACGGCGGGTTTGCCCACGACCTGTTCCATAGCCTGCACGATGTCCCGCATCGGCAAACAGCGCGGGTTAGCCAGGTTAAACACCCGCCCGCGTGCCGCCGGGTCGGCAATCCAGACATTCGCCAGCGTGACCACATCCGCCACGTCGATGATGTTGCGATAGGCATGTTGCCACACGGCAAAGCCTTCGCTACGGGCAATGCGGGCGTACAGAAAATTCAGCAGGGTGTGCGGATTAGGCGTGCGTCCAGCGACTTGCGGCAAGCGCAAAATCAGCGCGCCGGGGTGTTGCTGCACCAGCGCCTCCATCGCCAGCTTGTGCTGCACGTAAGGCATCTGTTGCAACTCGCCGTCGCCCACACTACAGGTGCCGAAGTACACGAAGGTGGGCACTTGAGCATGCGCCGCCAACGCTGCGGTGAGGCGTTCGCGTTCACGGGCGAACTCGGTCGCATCGCGGCTGCTGGAATTGGACACCCCCGCCGCGTAGATGCACACCTCGCTGCTGTTTTGCCAATGTGGCGCAAAAGCGCGTGCAATCAGACCGGAGCCGATAATCATGGCGTCTTCCCCGCATATAAACCCGGCGCGGGCAGGTGCACTTGACCGTCACGCATCTGCGCCAGCCGTTGCCAGTAATCGCCCCAGATTTTCTGGTAGCAGGACGGCACGGCGTGGTGCTGGTCGATGAATTCCTGCGCCACGCAGCCGAAGCGCTCGCTTTGCCCGGCGTCAAAAATCACCAGCCGCTCGCGCTGCGCCCAATCGCCCAGCGCCTGCTTGGTGCGACGCAAATACGCACCGTACTGCGGATGTTGCACAAAGCCTTGCTCCATGCCGGTCAGCAGCGGCGGCATAAACAAAATCACCGCGCCACCACGCTGCTCCACCCGCCGCGCCAGTGTGGCAATGCGCGCCAGCAACTCGGCATTCGGCTCGCCTTGGGTGCGGGAAATGTTGCCCGCGTATTTTGAGCTGGCGACCAGCGCATTCGCCACCAGCGGCGCGGCATTGCCGACGCGCTCGGATTCGGCGAAATTGGCGCTGCCGTCCCAGGCCAGCCCAGCGCAACGGCCACGGTACAGGGTGTCAAAATCCCGCGCCCACTGCCCGTCCGGGCAACGATAGGGATCGCTGGCGGCTTGTAAAAAATACTGGCGGAAGGCGCTGGCGGGCTGCGGGCTGCGCATGACGTCGCGGAAAATGCCGGCCAGCCCGGCGATGCGCGGGTAAGACAGCGCTTCCAGCAGGCGCTGGCGCAGGCTAATCGGCGGGGTGGTTAGATGGTCGAAATCCGGGCGGGCCATATTGGCCGGTTTGCTCTGGCGCGGGTCAAACAAAAAGCCCACCGACCAGTCCAGCGGAATGACCAGCCAGCGCAATGTCGGCTGTTGATCCAGTAGGGCTTCCGCCTCGCGCACCGCTTCGTGCAACTCGTGGCCGTGCTGGGCGTAGTTGTACAGCTTCATCGGCGCGGGGAATAGCGTCGTGGGAATCGTTTCCGCCGTCGAAGCACCGAAAATCACTCCGTTGAGCTGCGGCAACTCGTCATTCAGCCGCGCCAGTTTGAACAACCCGTCGCTACCGGTGGTGGGCAGATAGGCTCTTCCATGTGACTGGCGCTGCCATTCCGCCGCCGTGCGCACCTTGTTGCCGTCGTCCAGGGTGTAGCGCCCCAGCAGCAGGTTGAGCAGCAGCACCGGCAACAGCGTCAGCAACGCCGCCAGCAACAGGATGAGGTTATAACGACGGCTGGGCATCAGAACTGGAAGTACAAAAACGCCGACTGGCGGTTGAGGTTGATGATGGCGACAAAGGCCAACGCCCATACCAGCAGCGCGGCGGGCACGCTGGGCCGCCACAACAGGCGCTTGGCCGCGCCGGGCGGCATGTCCAGCGCGGGTTGGTGCGCCGCCAGGATTTGCTGGGTGTTGGGCGCAAACCACACAATCAGCAAGCTAATCCACACCCAGTTCAACGCGCCGGTCGGCAACAAGCCGTGTTGCGGGGTAAAGGCCACGCCCTGCGCCACCAACCAAGAGCCGACCGCGCCCCATTTCGGCAGCCAGGCATCCGGCAATTCCAGGCCGTTGCCACCCAGCATGGCGTGCAACAGCACCCAGGCGGAATGGAAATCACTGGCGCGGAAAAACACCCAGGCCACCACCACCAGCAAAAAGGTCAGCAGCACCGACAACGCATGCGCTGGGCGCGGTAGTGGCTGCTGCGGGTTTTGCCCCAAGCGGCAACGCAGCGCGTGCCAAGCGTGGTTGGCGGTCAAATACGCCCCATGCAGCGCACCCCACACCACAAACGTCCAACCCGCGCCGTGCCACAGCCCGCCCAGCAACATGGTGGCGAACAAATTGCCATAGCGGCGCAAAGTACCGTGGCGGTTTCCGCCCAGCGGGATGTACAGGTAGTCGCGCAAAAAGCGTGACAAGGTGATATGCCAGCGCCGCCAAAAGTCGATGATGTTGACTGCCTTGTACGGCGAATGAAAATTCAGCGGCAGCGTGACACCAAACATGCGCGACAGGCCAATCGCCATATCCGAGTAGCCGGAAAAGTCGAAATACAGTTGCAGGCTGTAGCACAGCGCGCCGCCCCAAGCTTCAATCAGCGTCGGCGCAACGCCAGCGGCAGGCGCGTCAAACACCGGCGCGACATACCCCGCCAGCCCATCAGCCAGCATGACTTTTTTGAACAAGCCAAGGCAGAAAATCGTTAGCCCAACGGCCAGATTTTCGTGGCTGAAGCGATAGGTTTCCACCCGCGCAAACTGCGGCATCATTTCCTTGTGGTGCAGCACCGGCCCGGCAATCAAGTGCGGGAAGTACGTGACGAACAAGACGTAGTGGATAAAGTTGTATTCCTTCACCTTGCCCTGGTAGGTATCGACCAGAAAAGCGATTTGGGTAAAGGTAAAGAAGGAAATTCCCAAGGGCAGGATGATCGTGCCCAACGACCAATGCGTCCCGGCTAGGCTGTTGACGCTATCTAGGAAGAAGTTGGCGTATTTGTAATAAGCCAGCAGCGCCAAATCCACACCGATTGCCAACACCAGCACGGACTTTTTCCCCGTGTCGGCAATGCGGCGACCAAACCAGTAATTGCCGATAATAGACGCCAGCAGCAGTCCGACATAGACCGGATTCCAGTAGCCATAAAAAAACAGCGACGCCGCCGCCAGCCAGGCCGCCGCTGCGTCACGCCGCCAGCGCGCCAACTGGAAAAACCCAATCAGCACCAGCGGCAGGTAGAGGAAGATAAAGCCGTAGGAGTTGAACAGCATGGGCCGTTGTTACGCGGTTTTGTGGCGCAGCACGTAGATGATGACTTCGCCGAAGTAGGGGATTTCGCCCTGCATTTCCGGCGGCAGTTGCGCGGTGAACCACGGGCGCAGCAGGTTTTTCACGGCACGCAGCAACCACCAATCGCCGATGCGGTTTACCGCGACTTCGACGATTTCCAGCCCGGCACGGGCCGCCGCGCCCCGGAAGAACACCATGTCGATGGGCAGCAAATGGCCGGAGGTTTTTTCGCCCGGCGCGACCGGGTGGAAGTAGCGGTGGAAGCCCTTGGTATAAAGCGTGCGGCGCGAGCGCAGGCTATCGACGTTGGGCGTGGACAGGATGATGCAGCCGCCGGGTTTCGTCACACGGGCGCATTCGCGCAGGAAGAAGGAGGGGTTTTCCAGATGCTCGATGCCTTCGATGGTGACGAGCAAATCCTGGCTGGCGTCGGCCAGCGGCAGACCGGCATTCACATCGGCCAGCACGCGCTGACTGGGATTGTGCAGAAACGGCTCGACAGCGGCCACGTCAATGGCGGTCACTTTCATCCCGGCAGTAGCCAAGTGGGCGGAAAACGAACCCGCGCCGCAAGGCACGTCGCTGGCGGTTTTGCCTTGCGGTTGCGGCACATATTTTTGCACCAGCTCGGACACGCGGGCGTGGGTGTTGGGGGCGGCGGCGTGGGCGGGCCAGTCGGTTTGAGGGGTGGTATTCATGTGAGCCTCGTTATTGTTGTTCGTCAGCGGGCAAGCTGACCTGTTGATAGACCGCCACATATTCCCGCGCCATGTCTTGCCAACTGCGGGCGAAAGGCGGGATGGGGTCGGGGCGATCCAGTTGTTGTTGCACGGCGGCAGCCCAGTCGGCCAGCGGGGCGTCCAGCGCCAGCACCGCGCCGTTGTCGGCAGTCACTTGCGCCTTTGCGCCGCAGCGACTGGAAATCACCACCGGCACGGCGGCGGCCAGCGCTTCGCTAATCACCATGCCATACGGCTCGGCGCGGGCCGGGTGCAGCAGCACGTCGAATTCCGGCAGATGGGCGTTGTCCGTGCGCCAGCCCAGCAGGCGGTAGCTGTCGGCGGGCCAGTCGGCGAACAAATGGCGAATCTCGTCTTCCTTGGGGCCGACCACCCAGAATTGCAGGTCGGGGCGGGTTTTACGCAATTCCGCCAGGATGCTCACCGCCAGCGGCAAGCCCTTGCGCGGCCATTCGTAGCCGACGAAACCGACCACGCCGCCGCGTGGCGGCACGGTGCGCGCCGGGCGGCGGACATCCACCGCCACGCCGGGCACGATGGGCGCGGT
>DHYQ01000046.1:5512-7267 GCA_002414205.1 Gallionellaceae bacterium UBA5126
CTTCCACCAGGGCTGGTCATGCACGGTGGCAAACGGCGGGCCGTGGAAGGTTGTCACATGATGCTGGCGCACGCGCTCGTTGCTGTGAATCACGCTGCCGGGCTGCGGATGCTGGCGCAGCCATTTGGCCACGCGCCGCCCGAAGCGCCAGTAATACAGCCAGCGCGGGCGATACACCATTTCGCCGGTGGGATGCACGGCGATGCCAGCGGGCGGCTCGGCGCGGCACACTTCACACACCACCGTGACTTCGTGCCCCAGCGCGTGCAACTCGCGGGTCAGTTCCCACACATAGCGCTCCATGCCGCCCACCGGGCCGTAGCGGCGCACGATTTGTACGATTTTCATGGGCGCTCCCGGCGGTTCAATAACATCAGTTTCAGATAGCGGTAATAGGTTTCTTCGGCGTTGGACACCGCCACCATAAAGCCCTGCGCGCCGTCCAGAAAACCACGCCGCAGCACGTAGGTGCGGAAAAACGTCCACAAGCCGCGCAACACCGCGCCGGGCAGCGAGGAGGATTTGCCTTGGGCAAATTTCATCTGCGCCGCCGCGCTGGAATAGCGATTGGTCTTGTCCAGTACCTGCTCCAGATTGTCGTAGGAGTAATGCAGCAACTCGCCCGCCAGCAAGCCCACCGGCCCGCCGTCTGTGACAATCGTTTCGTGCACCAGCGCGTCGTTGAAGCGCGCCGTATCCCGGCGGAACAAGCGCACGATGTGGTCGGGATACCAGCCGGAATGGCGCATGAAACGCCCGCAGTAATTCGACAGGCGCGACACCCGGTAGGCGTTGCCGCTGGGCTGGCGCATGGCGGCTTCGATGGCAGCGCGCAATTCCGGTGTGACGCGCTCATCGGCGTCGATGGAAAACACCCAGTCGCTCGTGGCCTGATCCAAGGCGCGGTTTTTCTGCGGGCCGAAGCCCGGCCAGTCGGGATAGGCAAACACCTTGGCCCCGTAGGCCTGACAGCGCGCCACCGTGTCATCCGTGCTCATGGAATCCACCACGACAATCTCATCCGCCCAAGCCACCGACTGCAAACAAGCGTCGATGTTGGCGGCTTCATTCTTGACGATCAGGATGACGGACAAACTCATGGGGCGACGACGGCAGACGCGGGGGCGACCGCAGAGGCGGGCATGTCAACGGGTACGGCTTCCACTTGGGCGACATTGCCGCGACGGGTGACACGGACGCGTTGCCCGACCTTGAAACTATCCGGTGTGCCGGGCTGCATGGCATACACGCTTTGTTCGATGTTTTCCAGTTTTACCCAGATTTCCAGACCGGGTTTGCTGGCAATCCCGGCTTCGCGTCCGGCGGTGCCGCCGATGACCCCGCCCAGCACCATGCCGAAGACTGCGCCACGTCCCACGCCGATGCTACCGCCGCCAACTTGACCAAAAATCTGCCCGGTGTTGCCACCGCCTTGGCTGCTGGCATCCAGCTTGATCGGCTTGATGCTTTCAATTACCCCGAAGTTGACCTTGGCCGGGGCTTGATAAGCGGGGGGGCTGGCGGCGCAACCAGCCAGCAGCAGGGCGGCACCCAGTGCGTACAGCCGACGCTTCATAGTGGCAGATTGCTACCGAAGTGGTAGAAGAACTGGGTCTTGATTTCTTCCACCGAAGGGGCGTGGTTTTGTCCGCCCAAACTGCCAATTTTGATGGCGCCCATCAGCGACGCCAGGCGGCCGGTGGTGGCCCAGTCCCAGCCTTGTTGGATGCCATACAACAGCCCGGCGCGATAAGC
>DHYQ01000046.1:7550-11157 GCA_002414205.1 Gallionellaceae bacterium UBA5126
CCCGGATCAAAAATCCACGGAATCCCGGCTTCTTCAAACTGGCGGGCATGTTGCAGCATGCCTTCACGGCCATCCGGCGACACGATGCCCAGACCGACGTTGTGTGCGTCACTAACGCGATTTTGCTCGGAGGCACCCATGGCGCCGGGATGGAAGGCGGTGATCTGGTTGTCATCCAGATCGGTGGTGATAAAGGCTTGCCCGGTGTAGCTGTTGGGGATGGTCTTGATGTGGCTGCGCGACAGACCCAAGCGATCCAGACGGGCCGCATACGGGGCAAAATCTTCGCCCACGGTGGCCATAATCAGCGGTTTGCCGCCCAACAGTTGCAGGTTATAGGCAATATTGCCGGCGCAACCGCCGAACTCACGGCGCATTTCTGGCACCAGAAAGGCTACGTTCAGGATGTGAATCTTTTCCGGCAAGATGTGATTTTTGAACTGATCCTGAAACACCATAATGGTGTCGTAGGCCATGGAGCCACAGATTAAGGTGTGCATTCGGCTATCCCGACAAAAAATTGAAAGGCGCGAATTGTATCATCCGACACCGCATCGCCAAGAGGATTGCGTGACGCAGCGCTGCAAATTTCCTGCAATTTCAAGCAATTCAGGTGCTGTATAGCGGCACGGCCTGCAAGCGTCTGACCGCTTTGCGCAGCGGTTTGTAGGTCTCGCCATTCAGGTGTACCAGAAACATTTGCCGGGGAAAGGGCAGTTCGGACAGGGTTTGGATAATCTTGGGCGCGGGATTGCCCCAAGTAAACCAGTGCGTTTCAAACAGCAGTACGTAATCGTGCAGCGCCGGATCCGTTTTTAGTACCCGTTGCAGCACATAGGCACGGCGGATGCCTTGGGCGTGGGTGCGCACCAGTTCGCCGATCAGCGCCAGTACCTCGGCGGGCAAGTCGGCCAGTTGCAGCGTGGCATCCGGCGGAAAGTCGCTCAGTTCCTGTTCGATGCGGTCCTCGTACTCGGCGCGTTGTTGCCAGCGGCTGCGGTATTGCGCGGCCTGTACCGGATCGCTGTACTGGAAATACTGCCAAGCCAGTTGGCAGGCGGTGAGGGTGTAACCGGCGTCCCGACTCATCACCCATTCCAGCTCGCGGATACCGTCATCGTTGCCCGCGCCCAGCCACAACACTCCGCGCAAAAAACGTGCCGCGTGATGTTCCGGCTGGCGTTGCAACAAGGCTTCCACTTGCGGCAGTACATCCACCTCCGGCATCAGGGTGCGGGTGTGGCGGATGATTTCCCAGTCATCCTCATCGGTGCGCGTGTCTTGCTGCTGCAAGCGTTGCAATTCGGCGCGGCTGTCGCACAGAAAGCGGTGCCGTTCTTCCCATTGCGGGCGCATCGCTTCTTGCCAGCGCGTATCCAGGGTTTGTTGCAGCGCGGGCAGCTTGTCGCCCAGCCAGCACTCGGCGGCGTTGTGCAGCGGTGGGGTGAGTCGCTCGGCTGCGGGCCAGTCCAGTTGGGCGTGCAATGCTTGCAGGCGGTCGGCGATGGCCGGGTGAGTGTCCAGGTAGTCGGTTTTTTCCTGTTGCGCGTGCTGTAAAAAACGCTGGCGCAGTGGCTCATCCAGTTGCGCGTGCAGTGCCTGTTGCCAGCGTGCGCTCCGGTCGGGCAGCGGCTGTGGCAGCGCTTCCGCCAGTTGCTGCAACTGTGGCCAGAACACTTCTTCCTGAAACTGTGCGGCAAAATTCACCCGCAACAAGGCTTGTGCCGCCGCCTGTTGCCCCGCCAATGCCAGGGACAGGCGGTCGGCGACATATTCATGCTGGCGCGCCAGCACAAAAGTGTAAGCATTGAAATACGGGGCATACCAGCGCAGCAGCCGGGCCAATCCGCGCGCCAGCCAGCCTTGCCAATGCACAGCCAGTAGGTCGATTTGCGCCCATAGCGTGCGCAGGCGATAGATGACGTTGCCCAGCCGGGCATGTTGTGCCGACAAATGCCCAAGCTCGTGCGCCAGAATGGCACGCGCCTCGTCTTCGCTCACTGCTTGCAACAACGGCAACCCCAGCAGCAAATAGTTTTGTGACCAGCCCAGCAGGCCGAAACGGGCATGACGCACCACGGCGGCGTTCAGGTCATCGGTCAGCAGTACATGATGGATGCGCGGGCTATGCAAGGTTTGCTGCAATTCGGCCATGCAGGCGAACAATGGCGGCGCATCGCTGGCGGTCACGGCCAACCCTTCCGGGGATGGCAAACGGCTAAACAACATCTGCCATAATGACTTCAGCAAATACCACAGCGGCACGAATAGCAGCACCAGCAATTTGCCCATCTTGAGCAGCAGCAACAACAGCGCGCCGCCCTTCACGGCCAGCGCCAGCGCCAACAACAGGGCGATGAGCGCCGGTGCCAGCGTTAGCAGCATCACCAGTCCCAACAGGGAAAATCCCAGCAGCACCATGCCCAACACGGCGGCTAGATAGCGGCGCGGATGCCTAGCCGCCAGGTGTTCCAGGCGGGTGACCAGTGTCTGAAAGGTAGCTTCGTTCATGCGATTTTCTACAGTCATGCGTCGTGGGGGGCGAGGATACGCTGATTTTTTTGGCAGCCGCCTACATTTCGTCATAAGGCCAGACGATTGGCCGCTAAAACCCGTATGATTTCCTTGCCCGAATGGCGGGCCTTTTTCAGGAGACTGGCGATGAATAAGTGGCAGATGATGATGGGGTGTCTATGTTTGGTGGGCAACGCTTGGGCGGGCGGGGTCAATCCCGACGACATCGTGGCGGCGCACAATTTGTGGCGGGCACAGGTTGGGGTGGGCAAGCTGACCTATTCCAGCGAATTGGCGGCGTCGGCGCAGGCGTGGGCCGAGCATCTCAAGGCGGCGCGGAATTGTAATATGCAGCACAGTCAGGGCCAGACTGGGGAAAACCTGTATTGGGCCAGTGCCTGGTCGAACGGCCCGGCGCAGGACGTGTCGTCGCAGGCCGTGGTCAAGGCTTGGGCGGATGAGCGAAAAGATTACGACTACGCCAGCAACCAGTGCGCGCCGGGGCAGGTGTGCGGGCATTACACGCAGGTGGTGTGGCGCGATACTCAGCAAGTCGGCTGCGGCATGGCGGTGTGCGACAGTCCCAAAAATCAGGTCTGGGTGTGCCAGTATTCGCCCGCCGGGAATTGGGTGGGGCAGAAGCCTTATTGAGGTGGGCTGGGCGGTGGGGTGACGTTGCGGCGTTGCTGGTAGGACTGCAATTTAAGTAACAGCGGTGCCCGGCGTTGCAGGGCGAAGTGGACAAAGCGCTCACGGGACAGCAGCAAGCGCAACGGACGCGGCAGCAGTTCATAGACTTCGCCCAGCACCAGCGTCAATATCCGGTCGTCCTGCAATTGGGTAATGCCGAGTTGCAGCAGGCCATCGACCAGCAGGCTTTCGATCTTCGGCCAATGTTCTTCCAGAAAACCTTGTGCTTGCTGACGGGTCAGCAAGACTTTGCCCCGGCTGAGGGTTTTGAGTTGCGCGGCGCGCTGGCGCATGTCCACCCGCGCCAGCATCGTCCGGCTGCGTTGCAGCCAATCCGCCAGCCGCAGACTCATCCCAAAAACAGCCGATACGCCGGGTTGTCGCTTTCGTCCCAGTAGGGGAA
>DHYQ01000046.1:11283-19370 GCA_002414205.1 Gallionellaceae bacterium UBA5126
CCATAGTCCGCGCCGTGGTTGCGGTAGTGGAACAGGCTGATGTTCCAACCGTGGTTCATGCTCAACAGGAAGTTCATCAGCGCGCCGGGGCGCTCCGGGAATTCAAAGCGGAACAGGATTTCGTCGGTCACTTGCGCCGAGTGGCCGCCAACCAGATGGCGCAGGTGCAACTTGGCCATTTCGTTGTCGCTCAAGTCCAGCGTGGAGAGGCGATTTTCGCGCAGGGTGCGCACCAATTCGGCGGTTTCCGACTGGTTGTGCACCTGCACGCCGACAAACACGTGCGCGGTTTTGGGATCGCCGTAGCGGTAGTTGAATTCGGTGATGTTGCGCTTGCCGAGCAGGGCGCAGAATTCGCGGAAGCTGCCGGGGGTTTCCGGGATGGTGACGGCCAGAATGGCTTCACGCTGTTCGCCGATTTCCGCCCGCTCGGCCACAAAGCGCAGGCGGTCGAAATTCATGTTGGCCCCGGAGGTGACGGCCACCAGCGTCTGGCTATTCAGTTGCTCGCGCGCGGCATAGCGCTTGGCCCCGGCCACGGCCAGCGCCCCGGCGGGTTCCAGAATGGAGCGGGTGTCTTCAAACACATCCTTCAGTGCGGCGCAGATTTCGTCGGTATTCACCAGCACTACCTCGTCCACCAGTTGCTGGCACAGGCGGAAGGTTTCCTCGCCCACCTGCTTCACCGCCACGCCGTCGGCAAACAGCCCGACATGCTCCAGCACTACGCGCCGTTGCTGACGCAGCGAGGCAAACATGGCATCCGAATCCACCGGCTGCACGCCGATGATTTTGATGTCCGGGCGCAGTTGCTTGACATAGGCCGCCACCCCGGCAATCAGCCCGCCGCCGCCAATGGCCAGGAAAATGGCATGAATCGGCTGGTTGTGCTGACGCAGGATTTCCATGCCGATGGTGCCCTGCCCGGCGATGACATCCGGGTCGTCATAGGGATGGACAAACACCATGCCGGTTTCGCGTTCCAACGTCAGTGCGTGCTGGTAGGCATCGGAATAGGAATCGCCGTGCAGCACCACCTTGCCACCGCGCCGCTCCACGGCCTGAATCTTGATCTGTGGGGTGGTCGTGGGCATGACAATGGTGGCTTGGCAGCCCAGTTTTTTCGCCGACAGTGCCACGCCTTGGGCATGGTTGCCCGCCGAGGCAGCGATCACGCCCTTGGCCAGTTGTGCCGGGGACAGTTGCGCCATCTTGTTGTACGCCCCGCGCAGCTTGAAGGAAAACACCGGCTGCATGTCCTCGCGCTTCAGCAAAATGCTGTTGCCGCTACGCACCGACAAATTCGGAGCCATGTCCAGCGGGGTTTCCACCGCCACGTCATATACCCGTGCGTTCAAAATGCGCTTTAAATATCCGTCCATCACTCATTCCTCGACAAAAACGGCGCGAAGGTTAGCACAATCGCTTTGACAAACTGCAATTATTCAAAGATAATGCGCGCCGCTAACGGGTCGTTAGCTCAGCTGGTAGAGCAGCGGACTCTTAATCCGTTTGTCATAGGTTCGATCCCTATACGACCCACCAGATTCAAGGCTTGCACACTGCAAGCCTTTTTTGCATTCAAGACTTAGGATAGGCACACTCCCCGCATGACGATGCGACCTGAACCGGCAGCGGCCAACGAAGTCGATGCTTCCAGCTACGAGCGGGGAGGCTATGCGCTGGCGATATTTTTTATCGGACTGGCAGTGCTGGTTTTTTTGTGGCATGCCGTGCATGCCCGCTATGACCAGCGCGTCGCCGATGATTTTGAAGCGGAAGCCTTGCGCGTTTCAACCAAGGTTTCCGAGCGTATGCGGGCATATGGGCAAATTTTACGCAGTGGCGCTGGGCTGTTTGCCGTCTCCAATCAGGTCTCGCGTCAGGACTGGCACCGTTTTGTGCAAGCGCTGGATCTGGATCACAATTATCGCGGCATCCAGGGCGTTGGTTATGCCCAGCTCATTCCCTCGGCGGTTCTTGCTGCCCATGTGCAAGCCATACGACGCGAAGGCTTTCCTGAATATGAGGTCAAGCCAGCCGGTCAGCGCGACCCTTACACCAGTATCATTTATCTAGAACCGTTTGCCGGGCGTAATCTGCGCGCCTTCGGCTACGACATGCTGTCCGAGCCGACCCGGCGCGAGGCCATGCTGCGTGCCCGTGACACTGGTGAGGTGGCCTGGTCTGGGCGTGTGCATTTGGTGCAGGAAACCAATGTCGATGTGCAGATGGGGATGTTGGCGTATCAGCCGATATATCGTTTCGGTACAGTGAATTTGACGGTGGCGCAGCGCCGCGAGCATTTGATCGGCTGGGTGTACAGCCCGTATCGCATGACCGATTTGCTCAAGCCTATTCTCCACAATGAACTGCGTGAAATTCGCGTGGAAATTTTTGACGGTAGTGATCCGGTCAATAGTGCGCGTATTTTCGACAACCATCCTGAATTGGATGCAGGTGGAAAAATGGCGGAATACCACACATCGCAACAGATTCAGGTGGGCGGGCGTGTGTGGACGCTGCGGTACCGCGCCTTGCCCGATTACGTCGTGGTCAACAAGATTGCGACCCCTTGGCCGGAGTTGCTGGGTCTGTTGTTGATTGCGGTGGCGTTGTTATTGTTGGCATGGGTTTTGCATCAGACACGCAAGCGTGGCGCGGCCGCGTTGCACGACAGTTTGCAGCGTTATCAGCATATGGCGGCGACCTTGCCGATGGTGTTGTATGACTACATTGAACCCGTGCCGGATCAAGGGCGTTTCCGCTATCTCAGTCCGCGTTGCAAGGAGTTGCTGGGTGTGGAGGAGCAGCGCTTGCTGCAAGATGTGCAGGTGTTCTGGCGTATGGTGCATCCTGACGATGTGGCGCGTTTGCGGCAGGAAAATCAGCGGGCCATTGCGGCGCAAGATCATTTCGCTGCGGAGGTGCGTTTTACCACCCCGGATGGCACCCTGAAGTGGTTGCAATTGTCCTCCAAGCCAGGGCGTATCGTGGATGGCGCGGTGGTGTGGAGCGGCTACATGCTGGATGTCACGGCGCGGAAACAGGACGAAGAAAAATTGGCGCTGCTGATGCGCGATATGGATGATTTGTATAACCGTGCCGCCTCCGGTTATCACTCCATCGGCCCGGATGGCGTGATCTTGCACATCAACGATACCGCGTTGAATTGGCTGGGCCTCAGTCGTCGTGAGGTGGAAGGACGGATGCGAATTCAGGATTTGCTGACGGAAGACAGTCGGCAGAAATTCCGCAGCGAATATCCGAAGTTTTTACAGGCCGGCGAAATGTCCGGTCTGGAATTGGATATGCGGCGGCGTGATGGCTCGGTATTGTCGGTGTTGGTGGCTGGGACGGCGCAGTATGACGGCAATGGCAATTTCCTGATGTCGCGCAGCACCTTGCTGAATATCACGGAAAGCAAGCAGGTGCAGCGTGAACATCGCCGCCTGCTGGAAATCTTTGATGTGACGACCGATTTCATTGGCATGCGGGATTTGCAGTCGAATTTCCTCTATCACAACCATGCGGCGTATCACATGCTGGGCTTGTCCTTGCAGACAGACATGTCGCAGCTTGAGCTGAAAGATCTACACCTGGCATGGGCGTGCAAGGTGGTGGAAGAAGTGGGGATTCCCGCCGCGCTGCGTACCGGCGCCTGGCAAGGTGAAACGGCGCTGTTGCGTCGTGATGGGCAGGAAATTCCAGTATCGCAATTGATTATTCTGCACCGCGATGAAAATGGTGTGCCCAGTGCGTTGTCGACGATTATCCGGGATATTTCGTCGCAGAAGCGCCAGCAGCAGCAATTGATTCGTGCCAAGGAAGAGGCCGAGGCAGCCAATCATGCCAAGAGCGCTTTCCTGTCGGCCATGAGCCACGAAATCCGCACGCCGCTGAATGCCATCATTGGTATGAGCTATCTGCTGGAGCATTCGCTGCTGAACAGCGAGCAGAAACAGCAACTGGGGGGGATTCAGGTGTCCAGCCGCAATTTGTTGTCGCTGATTAACGATGTGCTGGATATTTCCAAAATCGAGGCGGGCGAGGTACTGCTGGACAACGCCCCCTTGTCGCTGGAAGCACTGCTGACTGATTTGCAGACCATGTTCCGGGTGCTGGCCAGTAACAAGGGGCTGAATTTGGTCGTCAAGCCGTTGCCGCAGGCTTTGCCCACGGTGCTGGAAGGTGACGCCTCGCATTTGCAACAGATGCTCAGTAATTTGCTCAGTAACGCCATTAAATTTACCGAGCAAGGAGAGGTCGCTCTGGCGTGTCAGATTGATCAATTGGAGGCCGACCGTTTGCAGTTGCGCTTCAGTGTGCGCGACACGGGCATCGGCATCCCGGCGGCGGTGCAGGGCAAACTGTTTCAACCCTTTATCCAGGCCGATAGCTCGACTGCGCGCAAATATGGCGGCACCGGCTTGGGGTTGTCCATCGTGCGACAACTGGCTGGGTTGATGGGCGGTACCGTTGGGCTGGAAAGCGAACCCGGCAAGGGGAGTGAGTTCTGGTTCACCGTGTCGCTGGGGTGTGGTGCTGGCGAGCGTTGTCCGCTGTCGGCCAACTTTGTGGCCGCTCGTCCCTTGCAGGTGTTGATTGCCGAGGACAATCCGGCGGATGTTGCTGTGCTGACCGCAGTGGCGCGTCGCTTTGGCTGGGAAGCCGAATTGGTCGGGGATGGCTTGGAAATGGTGGATACGGTGTTGCGTCGCCTGCGTACCGAGCAGCCCATTGACTGCATCATTCTGGACTGGTTGATGCCCAATATGGACGGTTTGGCTGCGCTGGCGGTCTTGCAAGGCAAGCTGGGTGAACAGCACATGCCGTCCGTCATCATGGTGACAGCGGAGGAAAAGGATGAATTGCTGCGTTCGATACGCCACAGCGCACCGCCGCCGGATCATGTGCTGACCAAGCCGGTGTCGGCCTCTAATCTGTTTAACAGTGTGAATGAAGCGGTGCAAGCGCATGGTCTGGGCTTTGACCATGTGTTGAACGCGACCCTGCTGCAAAGTGAAAGCAGTTTGTGGCTACCGGAAGTGCATGCGCTGGTGGTGGACGACAGTCACCTGAATCTGGAGGTGTGTGCGCGTATTCTGGACAGCGAAGGGGCGCGTGCTACCCTGGCCGAGTCCGAGTCCGGGGCCGAGGCGCTGGAGCAGTTGCGCCAGCATGCGGATACCTTTGATATTGTGTTGCTGGACATCCAGATGCCGGGAATGGATGGCATCGAGGTCGCCGAGCGTATTCGCCACGACTTGAATCTGACGACGTTACCGGTCGTGGCGCTGACGGCGGGAGCCATGTCTAGTGAGCGTAATCGTGCGCTGGAAGCGGGCATGGATGATTTCCTGACCAAGCCGATTGAGCCCTCGCGCTTGATCCGGGTCATGCGTCAGCATATCGAACGTAGCCGCAAACAGGTGTTGCCGGTGCGTACACGGGAATTCACCCAGCAGGAGGACGGTGGTGAATGGCCACACATTGACGGTATGGATCACTTGCAGGTGAAGACGCAGTTGGGTGGCGATCGAAAACTATTCATCAAGCTGCTACAGGGTTTTGTGGCGGAAGGGCGTAGCGTGCCGCAAACACTGACTTCCCTGCTGGCCTGCCAGTCCTATCCTGTGGCGAGTGCCTTGTTGCACCGCACGCGCGGCCTGTTGGGGAATCTGCGTGCCATGGGCGTGTATGAGGCGGCCAAGTGGCTGGAAGATGATCTGAAATCCGGTGGCGCGCAGCATGAGCGTTTGTTGCAGGGTTTTGTTGCGGCGTATGAACAGTTGCTGCATAACGTTGAAAGCTGGTTGCAGCAAAATCCGCCTCCGGGTAGTGTGAGCGTGCCCAGCGGGCATTCAGCGTCCTTGGATGTGGCGCAACTGTGGCGACTGATTGAGCGCCTGGTGCCTGCCTTGGAGGAAAATCGTCTGGATGCGCTGGGCATGGCCACTGACATTGAGTTGTTGGTGGCCGACACTGAATTCGGTAAACTTTACGAACCTGTGTTGCAGCAGGTGGACAATTTGCAATATCCCGAAGCCTTGCGTGCACTGAGCAGTTTCAGTGCGGCAATTCCACAGCCATTGGCGAAAGAATGACATGACGGATACGACCTTGAATCCACGCCCCAGTTTGTTGATTGTGGACGACGCAGCGGAGAATATCCGGGTGTTAGCCAGTATTCTGGGATCGGATTATGAAATTACCTTTGCCACTGGTGGTCAGCAGGCGCTGAAGCTGGTCAATCAGCATCCGCCACAGTTGATTCTGCTGGATGTGGTGATGCCGGAGATGGACGGTTATGCGGTCTTGATGCCCTGCAAAGTGACGCCGCCACCCGCCATATCCCGGTGATTTTTGTCACCGCGCAGCAGGATGGAGAATCGGAGCGCACTGCTCTGCGCTCAGGTGCGGTGGATTTCATCCATAAACCGATCAATCCCGATGTGGTGCGCGCGCGGGTGCAGGTGCACCTGAAGCTGAGCGAGCGCGAACGTGAATTGACCGAGCTGAATGAGCGCTATCGCAGGCTGGCGGAGGAGATGCAGCAACTCGCCATTCACGACGGTCTGACCCAGTTGTACAACCGTCATTACCTGCACCAATTCATCCAGAAAGAGGAGGCCAGCGCCAAGCGCATTGGCTATAGCTTGTCCATCGTCATGATGGATCTGGATTACTTCAAGCGTATCAACGATGAATATGGGCATATGGTCGGCGATTTGGTGTTGATTCAGGCGGCCCATCTGGTGCTGCAACGCCTGCGCCAGTCCGACATGGCGTTTCGTTTCGGCGGGGAAGAGTTTTTGTTGATTTTGCCGAATACCAAAGCGCATGACGCCGCCGTAATCTGTGAAGATTTACGCAGTTTGTTGCAGCAAACCGGGGTGGGTACTCTGGCGGCGGGCGAGGTCACCGCCAGCTTTGGCGTGGCGCAACTGACCGAAACCTGCGAAAACATCGACCAACTCATCAACATGGCCGATCAGGCCCTGTATCAAGCCAAATCACGTGGACGGAATCGCGTGGAAATCCTGGCGTGTCAGGCTGGAAAAGCCGCTTGTCCGACAGTTTAAACAGGCGTTTTAAAATCATTTGACACCCGCAGGTCTTGCCGTTACATTGCGCCTCCCGTTGAGAGCTCCGCGCAAGACATTCATGAAAATCCCCTCGTTGGTTGTGCTGCTTCTGTTGGCAGCGTGTAACAAAGCGGCCCCGCCTGCGGTGCCAGCCCCTCGTCCCGCCTTCACTCTGCAAATTGCCCAACATGCCGTGACCAGCGTCTGGCAATACAACGGCGACGTGCGCGCCCGGCATGAGCTGCCACTCGGTTTCCGGCTGGGTGGCAAGGTGGCGGCGCGACTGGTGGAAGTCGGGCAACAAGTTGCCGCCGGGCAGGTGCTGGCGCGGCTGGATGTCACGGATGCGGCGCTGCAAAGCAATGCCGCCGAGGCGCAATTGAAATTGGCGCAGGACGAAGCGCACCGCTACCGCGAATTGTTCGCCAAAAAATTCATCAGCCAATCGGCGCTGGACGCCAAGGAAACCGCCTTGCAAGCGGCGATTGCCCAAGCTGGGTTGGCGCGCAACCAATCGGCCTACACCGAATTGCGTGCCGAGCGCGCCGGGGTGGTGACGGCCATCCTGGCCGAGGTCGGGCAGGTCGTGCCTGCCGGGCAGCCGGTGCTGAAGCTGGCGCAGGATGGCGAACGCGAAGTGGCGATTGCCGTGCCGGAAGTGCGCCTGAGCCAACTCAAGGTCGGCGCGCTGGCCGACATCACCCTGTTTGCCGCCGAGGGTGAGCAACATCTGCGCGGGCGGCTGCGTGAGCTGTCCCCCGCCGCCGACCCCGCCACGCGCACTTACCCGGCGCGCATCACCTTGCTGGACGGCGCGGACAAAGTAGGCTTGGGCATGACTGCCCGCGTGCAGTTTGCCCCGGCGCAGCAAGCCGCCAACGCGCTGGTGATTCCGCTCACCGCCGTGTTCCAGCAGGGTAAAGCCACCGCCGTGTGGATCGTCGGCAAGGATCAAACCGTGCACCTGCAAAATGTCACGATTGCCGCCTACCGCGACGA
>DHYQ01000046.1:19629-23223 GCA_002414205.1 Gallionellaceae bacterium UBA5126
ATTCGCCCGCACGGCGGTTTAAGCAGCACTTCCCGAATTTATCCGCGTGGGCACTGACCCACCAACAAATGGTGATTTATTTGATGGTCGTGTTGACCATCGCTGGGGTGTTGTCCTACCGCAATCTGGGCCGCGCCGAAGACCCGGATTTCACCATGAAAGTCATGGTGGTGCGCACCTTGTGGCCGGGGGCAACCGCGCAGCAAGTCGAGCAGGAGCTGACCGAAAAGCTGGAAAAAAAGCTGCAAGAAACGCCGTGGATCGACATTGTGCGCTCGGCGTCCAAAGCGGGCGATTCCACCATTTTCATCCTGCTGAAGGATTACACGCCTAAGACCGAAGTGCCGGAAGCCTGGCGGCAAGTGCGCAAAAAGCTGGATGACATCCGCGCCACCTTGCCGGACGGCGTGCTAGGCCCGTTCCCGAACGACGATTTTGGCGATGTGCAAATCAACATTTTCGCCCTGACCGGCGATGGTTTTGACTTGGCGCAACTGCGCCGCTACGCCGACCGCATGGCGCTGGAGTTGAAGCGCGTGCCGGATGTAAAACGCGTGGAACTGCTGGGTGTGCAGGAAGAAAAAATCTATCTGGAAGCCGACCCGGTGCGCCTCGCCAGTCTGGGCATTTCGCCGCTGCAAATCCGCGATGCGCTGCAAAAACAGAATGCCGTCACGCCGTCCGGCTTTATCGACACCGCCAGCGACCGCGTGCGGATGCGCGTGACGGGTGGGCTGGAAGGCGTGGAAGCCTTGCGCCAGACCGAGTTGCAACTCAATGGGCAATCCTTCCGTCTGGGCGACATCGTCAAGGTGCAGCGCGGCCTGTCTGACCCGCCCAATCCGCGTATGCGCGTTGGCGGCCAGCCCGCCATTGGCATCGGCATCATCATGGACAAGGGCGGCAACGTGATTCATTTGGGCGAAAACCTGCGCGCCGCGATGAAAACCTTGCAAGCGGGCTTGCCGGTGGGCGTGGAGGTGCACACCGTCGCCGACCAGTCCGAAGTGGTGAAAGGCTCGATTTCGTTGTTTGAAAATTCGCTGGCCGAAGCGGTGCTGATCGTGCTGGCAGTGTCCTTCCTCAGTCTGGGCTGGCGTACCGGCACCGTGGTGGCGTTGTCGATCCCGCTGGTGCTGACCATTACCTTCTTCCTGATGAAAATCTTCGGCATTGATTTGCAACGCATTTCCTTGGGCGCGCTGGTAATTGCCCTTGGTCTGCTGGTGGATGACGCGATTATCGCGGTGGAAATGATGGTGGTGAAAATGGAGCAGGGCTGGGATCGCTTCAAAGCCGCCACTTTCGCCTACACCAGCACCGCCTTCCCCATGCTGACCGGCACGCTGATTACCGCCGCCGCCTTTACCCCGGTGGGTTTTTCCAAATCCGCCGCCAGCGAATACACCTTCTCGATTTTTGCCGTCGTCACCATTGCTTTGCTGGTGTCCTGGCTGGTGGCGGTGCTGTTCACGCCTTATCTCGGCTATCGCCTGCTCGACCCGGCCAAGCTGGTGGCCAAGGCGCAAAAACACAGCGCGGACATTTACGACACGCCGTTTTACCGCCGCTTCCGCGCCGTGGTGGAAGGCTGTTTGCGCCATCGTTGGTGGGTGATTGCGGGCACGGTGGGCATTTTTGCCCTAGCGATGGTGGCGTTCAATGTTGGCGTGCAAAAGCAATTTTTCCCATCCTCTAGCCGCACCGAATTGTTGATCGACGTGTGGTTGCCGCAAGGTGCGTCGCTGAAAGCGACCGAAGCCGAAACCCATCGTATCGAGCAAATGCTGGCCAAAGACGACAACGTGCGCAGCTACGCCAGCTACATCGGCAACGGTGCGCCGCGTTTCTTCCTGTCGCTGGATTTGCGCCTGTTTAGCGACAACTACGCGCAAGTGGTGATTGTCACGAAAGGCTTGGCGGAGCGCGAAGTGTTGAAACATAAACTGGAAAGCCTGTTCACCTCGTCCAGCTACAGTCACATCCACGCCCGCGTGTCGCGGCTGGAAAACGGCCCGCCGATTGGCTACCCGGTGCAATTCCGCGTGCTGGGCGAAGACGTGGAGCAAGTACGCACCATCGCGGGCAAAGTGGCCGATTTGATGCGCGCCAACGGCCATTTGCAGGACGTGAGTTTTGACTGGAACGAAAAAACCAAGGCCGTGCGCATCGAAGTCAATCAGGAACGCGCCCGCCAACTCGGCACCTCCAGCCAGGAAATTTCCCTCGCCCTGCAAGGCTGGCTCAATGGCCTCCCGCTGACCGAATACCGCGAACGCGACCAACTCATCGACGTGGTGTGGCGCAGCAGCACCCCACCGTCGCTGGATCATTTGCTGGATTTGGACTTGCCACTGCCGGGCGGTCGCCACGTCGTCTTGGCGCAAGTCGCCAAACTGGTGCCCACCCTGGAAGAAGGCCTGATCTGGCGGCGCAACCGCCTGCTCAGCATGAACGTGTTGGGCGACATGGCCGACAAAACCCAACCCGCCACCGCCACCGCGCAAATGGAAAAAGTGCTGGAACCCCTGCGCGCCAGCCTGCCCAACGGCTATCGCATCGAAACCGGCGGCAGCGTGGAAGAATCCGCCAAGGGCGAAACTGCGATTAAAGCCGTGGTGCCGCTGATGCTGGTCGGCGTGATTACCCTGCTGATGATCCAGCTACAAAACATCAGCCGCACCATCATCGTCCTGCTCACCGCCCCGCTGGGACTCATCGGCGTGGCCCTCGCCCTGCTGGTGTTCCAAGTCCCCTTCGGCTTCGTCGCCAACCTGGGCTTCATCGCCCTGGCCGGGATGATCATGCGCAACTCGGTGATTCTGGTCGATCAAATCCGCCAGGACGAAGAAGACGGCAAATCCCGCTGGGAAGCCATCGTCGGCTCCACCGTCCGCCGCTTCCGCCCCATCATGCTCACGGCGGCGGCGGCGATTTTGGCCATGATTCCGCTGACCCGCCAAGTGTTCTGGGGGCCAATGGCCGTGTCGATTATGGGCGGGCTGGTCGTGGCAACCTTACTGACTTGCTTGTTCTTGCCCGCGTTGTATGCGGCTTGGTTTAGGGTGAGGGAAGAATAAGGCTGGGCTCCCTCAACCAATCTCGTACAATTTCACGCCCTGTGCGTTGGCTTGCTTTTAGGGAGCCGCTGATTTATTCCTCCGTTCGTGGTGAGCTTGTCGAACCATGAAGGGAGGAATAAACCAATCAAGGGATGACGTGGCGCGCCCTTCGACAAGCTCAGGGCGAACGGATTAAATCAGTGTTTCCTTAGAAAGCTACAGACTCTCGTTGTGATTCAATTAACCGGAAAAAGGTCATGTACGAAATCATCTGCCCACACTGCAAAAAAGCCTTCAAGATTGACGAGGCGGGTTATGCCGATATTCTCAAACAGGTGCGTGACAAGGCTTTTGACCAGCAATTGCGCGAACGCCTCAAACTGGCCGAGCAAGAAAAACTGAACGCCGTGGAGCTCGCAACGACCAAAATCACTGGAGAACTGGGACAAGCGGCGGCGGCGAAGGACGCTGAAATCAACGCATTAAAGGCCCGGCTGGATGCCGGTGAAGTTGAACGCAAGCTCGCCGTTAA
>DHYQ01000046.1:23426-28300 GCA_002414205.1 Gallionellaceae bacterium UBA5126
AAAGAGCGGGATGGACTCAAGAATAGCCTTGAACGGGCCGAACTCGAAAAACAACTGGCCGAGCAATCTCTCAAGGATAAATACGAAACGCAGCTCAAGGATCGTGACGATGCGATTGAGCGTCTGCGGGACATGAAGGCGCGCCTCTCGACCAAGATGGTCGGCGAAACGCTGGAGCAGCATTGCGAGACCGAATTCAACCGTATTCGGGCAACCGCATTTCCCAAGGCTTATTTCGAGAAAGATAACGATGCGCGGAGTGGCAGCAAGGGCGACTATATTTTCCGCGACTCGGATGAGGCGGGCACGGAAATCGTTTCGATCATGTTCGAGATGAAGAATGAAAGCGATGCCACGGCGAGCAAGAAAAAGAACGAAGATTTCTTGAAAGAACTGGATAAGGATCGCAGCGAGAAGGGGTGTGAGTATGCCGTGCTGGTTTCCCTGCTGGAGCCAGAAAGCGAGCTTTACAACACGGGCATCGTGGATGTTTTTCACCGCTATCCGAAGATGTATGTGATTCGTCCGCAATTTTTCATTCCCATGATCACGCTGCTGCGGAATGCGGCCATGAACTCATTGCAATACAGAACCGAGCTGGCACTTTTCAAGAATCAAAACATTGACATCACCAATTTTGAAAGTGATCTGGAGACATTTAAAACCTCTTTTGCAAAGAATTACGACCTTGCTTCCCGGCGTTTCCAAACAGCCATTGAGGAAATTGACAAGTCGATTGATCACTTGCAAAAAACCAGGGACGCGTTGCTGGGGGCTGATCGTAACCTGCGCCTTGCCAACGAAAAGGCGCAAGATGTGACCATCAAAAAATTGACACGACGCAATCCCACCATGGCGGCAAAATTTGCCGATCTCAAGCAGGGTGACACAGGCGATTCGGAATAAAGTCCACCCCTATGGGGGTGGCAAGCCCGCATGCGGCCCTGTCGGGGATTGGATCGCGCACATTGCCTGGAACTAGCCGCCCCGAGCGGGCTGGCTTGTTTTATAATTCGCGCCTTCCATTTTTCCCTCCCCGTCTGCCATGCGTATCGGCCCGTATCAGCTTAAAAATAATCTTATTGTCGCGCCCATGGCGGGGGTGACGGATCGTCCGTTTCGCATGTTGTGCAAGCGCATGGGGGCGGGGATGGCGGTGAGCGAGATGGTGGCGTCGAATTCGCTGCTGTATGGCTCGGAAAAGACCTTGCGCCGCGCCAATCACGAGGGTGAGGTGGAGCCGATTTCGGTGCAAATCGTCGGCGCGGATCCGAAGATGCTGGCGCAGGCGGCGCGGCACAATGTGGATCATGGCGCGCAAATCATCGACATCAACATGGGCTGTCCGGCCAAGAAAATCTGCAATGTGATGGCCGGTTCGGCGTTGTTGCAGAATGAAAAACTGGTGGGCGAGATTCTGGACACGGTGGTCAAATCCGTCGATGTGCCCGTCACACTGAAAATCCGCACCGGCTGGGACAAGCACAACCGCAATGCGGTGAATATCGCCAAAATCGCCGAATCCGCCGGGATTCAGGCGCTGGCGATCCATGGTCGCACCCGCGCGTGCGCCTACACCGGCGACGCGGAGTACGACACCATTGCCGCAGTCAAAGCGAATGTGAACATTCCCATCATCGCCAACGGCGACATCACCACGCCGGAAAAGGCCCGGCAGGTGCTGGAATACGCCAAGGTGGATGCGGTGATGATTGGGCGCGCCGCGCAAGGTCGCCCTTGGTTGTTCCGTGAAATTGAACATTTTTTGCAAACCGGCACGCATTTGCCGCACCCGGAAGTGCTGGAAATCCATCAGGTGCTGGTGGCGCATGTGCAGGATTTGTATGATTTTTATGGCGAATACAGCGGCTTGCGCATCGCCCGCAAGCATATTTCCTGGTACACCAAGGGGCTGGTCGGCTCGGCGGCGTTCCGTTTCAAGATGAATCAACTGGAAACGCCCGAGGCGCAAATGGCGGCGGTGAATGAGTTTTTCGCCGAACAAGCCGCACGCGGGGCGCATCTGCATTACGGGGAGGCGGCATGAGCGAAAGTCCCATCAACGAAAACGACATGGCCTGTTATGTGCGACAGGCGCTGGGCGACTATTTTCAGCATCTGGAGGGCGAAGCGCCCTGCCAGTTGTACGACATGGTGATCCGCTGCGTGGAAAAACCGCTGCTGGAAATCGTGCTGGAGCACAGCGGCGGCAAACAAACCCGTGCGGCGGAAATCCTCGGCATCAATCGCAACACCCTGCGCAAGAAAATGCAATTGCACGGGATTGAATAAATCGTAGGGTGGGTTCGCGCAGCAACCCACCTTTTGGTTTTTAGGAAACGGCTGATTTCCTTCTCCGTTCGTGGTGAGCTTGTCGAACCATGAACGGAGGACTAAGTAGCTCAAAGCTTTACGCAGAGCGCCCTTCGACAAGCTCAGGGCGAACGGATTAAATGAGCATGCCCATTGGTGGCAAAATCGGTGGATGGCCTGCGGCGTATCCACCTGACCAAATTTTTAAACTTCTGGAATAAAACACATGGCAACTGTTACTCAAGCCCTCCTCAGCGTGTCGGACAAGACCGGCATCCTCGAATTTGCACTAGGTCTGCATCAACTCGGCGTCAAACTGCTGTCCACTGGCGGCACCGCCAAGCTGCTGGCCGACAACGGCATTCCTGTGACCGAAGTGGCCGATTACACCGGCTTCCCGGAAATGCTGGATGGCCGCGTGAAAACTCTGCAACCCAAGGTGCACGCCGGGATTCTGGCGCGGCGCGATTTGCCGGAGCATGTCGCCACGCTGGCGCAGCACGCCATTCCCACCATCGACCTGGTGGTGGTGAACCTGTATCCCTTCGCCGCCACGGTCGCCAAGCCCGGTTGTACGCTGGAAGACGCGATTGAAAATATCGACATCGGCGGCCCGACCATGGTGCGCGCTGCGGCCAAAAATCACGCCCACGTCGCCATCGTCACCGACCCCGCCGACTACGCGCAGGTGCTGGCCGAATTGCAAAGCCAAGCCGGTACCGTGTCCGCCGCGACCTGTTTCGATTTGGCCAAAAAAGCCTTTTCGCACACCGCCGCCTACGACAGCATGATCAGCAACCACCTGACCGCGATTGGCAGCGACGGCAGCCGTGCCGACTTCCCGGCGCAAATCAATTTCAACTTCGCCAAGGTGCAGGACATGCGCTACGGCGAAAATCCGCATCAAAAGGCCGCCTTCTACCGCGACCTGCTGCGCGTGCCCGGCGGCATTGCCGACTACACCCAGTTGCAAGGCAAGGAATTGTCCTACAACAACATCGGCGACGCGGATGCGGCTTGGGAATTGGTCAAGACCTTCGATCAACCCGCCTGCGTGATTGTGAAGCACGCCAACCCCTGCGGCGTGGCCGTGGCCGACAACGCGCTGAACGCCTACAAACTGGCCTACGCCACCGACACCACGTCCGCCTTTGGCGGCATCATCGCCTTCAACCGTGAACTGGACGAAGCCAGCGCCGCGCAAATCACCGCCAACCAGTTTGTCGAAGTGATTATCGCCCCCAGCGCCAGCGCTGCGGCTTTGGCAATTACCGGCGCCAAGCAAAACGTGCGCGTGCTGACCGTGCCGCTGTCCAACACCCATAACCAATGGGACGTGAAGCGCGTCGGCGGCGGTCTGCTGGTGCAAAGCCCGGATGCCCTGAACGTGCAAGCCGATCAACTCAAGGTCGTGACGAAACTGCAACCGACGCCTGAGCAAATGGCCGATTTGATGTTCGCCTGGCGCGTGGCCAAGTACGTCAAATCCAACGCCATCGTGTTCTGCAAGGGCGGCCAAACCCTGGGTGTGGGCGCAGGCCAAATGAGCCGCGTCGATTCCACCCGCATCGCCAGCATAAAGGCGCAAAACGCCGGTCTGAGCCTGGAAAATTCCGTGGTCTCCTCCGACGCCTTCTTCCCCTTCCGTGACGGCATCGACGTGCTGGCCGCCGCCGGAGCCAAGGCCGTGATCCAGCCCGGCGGCTCCATGCGCGACGCCGAAGTGATTGCCGCAGCCGACGAACACGGCATCGCCATGGTGTTCACCGGGTATCGGCATTTCCGGCATTAAGTTTCAAGGAGGCAGCATGCAAATCGTCAAACTTTCCAGTCGCGGGCAATTGTTGTTACCACAACAGTTGCGCCAGCGTTTGCACCTGACTGCCGGGATGGAGTTTGCGATTGCACTGGTGGGCAATGAAATCCACCTGACACCGGTTGCTGCTTTGCCGACCACCACGCTGGAGCAGGTGGCCGGTTTACTGTCTCGCCCGGCGCGTTCAGAGGCGGCGGTGCAAGCTGGTTTGCGCGAACGAGCGCGCATGCAGGACGAAGCCAGCAAAACATGATTGCGCTGGATACCAACGTTCTCGCCCGTTTGTTGTTGCGGGATGATGAAGCGCAGTTTCAGCGGGTAATGGCTTATCTTAGCCAGCCGCAAGTGTTCACTGCCCCGCCGACGGTGTTCTTGGAGTTGGTGTGGGTGCTGGAGTCGTACCAATTGACGCGCCTGGATATTGCCCAAGCGCTGCGTGGTTTGTTGGGATTGCCCAACTTCCGGCCTCAGGCCGAAGAGGCTTTGTGCGATGCACTGTCTGGTTACGCACAGGGCATGGATTTTGGTGATGCGTTGCATCTGGCATTGAGTCAGAACGCCAAACGCTTTGCCACGTTTGACAAAAGTATGGGAAAACTGGCGACTCAGCATGGGCTCGCGCCCACTGTGGAAGTGCTGCACGGTCGCGTAAAACAGAAGGGGGAAACATGAAAATTTTGGTAATCGGTTCGGGTGGTCGGGAGCATGCGTTGGCTTGGCGTTTGGCGCAGTCGCCCAAGGTGCA